>CAYMQD010000076.1:0-3899 GCA_964392475.1 uncultured Alphaproteobacteria bacterium | reverse complement strand
GTAAATGAATAAGTAGATATTTTTTTTCTTAAATCTTCCATAAGAAAAACTCTATCCTGTTCTTTTAATAAAAATTTGTAATTAATGGGGTTTTTATTTGACCAATTTTTTGAGCATAAATTTATTTTAGGTGTAAAGTTTGTTTTAGTTAAAAATAAAAATTTATAATTGTTATAAAACTGACTATGTGTTTCTAATTTTTTTAGGGATTGTAGACATTTTAGGATAATCTCACCCATTAGTCTGTCTTTTGTACTACTTAACATAAGACTTTCAGAAGCTAGTTTAAGGTTTTTTAAATCAGTCTCTTTTATAAAATTTTTAAAGAAAAATTCTAAATTAAAACTTTTACTTATATTTAATTTATTGGCAATGTTATTAGTTAATTGTTCAATATTTTCAGATTCTTTTAAGGACCTTTTAAAGAGATTTCTTTGTAATATGACACTGTCAACAATAGAAGAGAATTTTTCTGGATTTAAATTTCCAGCCAAAAAACTGAAATCTTTGTAAAGTGTACTATTTTTATTATTCATAGCATTATTTATTATATCTGCTCTAGCAATACTAAGTAGCTTAGCTGTTTCTGATGTATTTGCTATTTTGAAGTTTATCGGAACACCTGCCTCTATTGGAAATCTACTTAATAATGATTGGCAAAAGGCATGAATTGTCATTATTTTTAAATTGTTTTGCCTATCTAAAGTTTTAGACAGGAGACTACGAGCATAATTTAACTCTGATAAATTAGGACGTTTACCATTAATTTTATACAACTCTGCAGATAAGTCACTTTTAGAAATGCTTGTCCAAGATAATAGAGTCTGAATTATCCTAGTTTTCATTTCTCCCGCTGCTGCCCTAGTAAAAGTCAAGCAAAGGATATTGCTTGCATCTACTTTTTTAAGCATCAAACGTAATAGTCTGTTGATTAATATATGAGTTTTACCTGTTCCTGCAGAAGCACTAACCCAAGTAGAATAACTTGGATTAGATGCTTTTTGATGATAGTTTATATTTTTACTCTTATTTTCCAACTTTATCTTTCTTAAAATTATTATTTATTTCCAGTGTAATAGTCCTTTGAATGTTTTTGTAATCTTCATAGATAGCTCTTTGCGGTAAAAAAGGAGTTTTAGGGTTTGCATATTTTATTAATAGATTTTTTGCCCATCTATTAGCAATCTGAGATATTTCTTCTACAGAGGTATTTACTTTTAATGCATTTAATTCTTTGCCCCCATCATTTAGTCCATCCAGGTGCCAATATATTGCTTCTTTAACTTTTGCTATTTGGATTTGACTGAACCCTTTATTTTGTGCAATGAGAATTTCTATTGGTAATTGCGGAGATGAAAGTGTATCTGCTGAATTAGACTTTGGAAGTATACCAGATTTATAGTCTATAATAATTATTTCATTATTAGTGATTTCAATTCTATCAGCCCGGCCTGTTAAGGTGAATTGTCCTAAATGAGTATTAATTACTAGCTTACCAGGTACTTCTATATATATTTTGTCTGCTATTTTTCTTCTTTTAATATCATTTTTTATAACCCAGTTAGTAATAAGTTCTAGTTTTTTTATCCAAAAAGCATAAGTTTCAGGAAAAGAATCAAATGGTTTAATCTGCTTATGTGCAATACTAAGTAAATTTTTTAAGTTTTTTTGATAATTAGGGCTATAAATATTTGATTTAAAATAATTTTCTAAAATTTGATGTAGAATGATTCCAAATATTCGTGAGTTAGGTTTTTGTATAATAGGATTTAATGGTTTTAAGTTTAATATATTTTTAGCATAAATAGCATAAGGTTCTTTTTCTAGTCTATGCAAATCACTAATAGATATTTTTCTTATTCTGGCATTTTTTGGCGGAGAAAAACCGTTAAAATTAGTACGAGCAGGAGAGGTTTTTCTATCTTGAAGCATCCATTCTCTTGTAATTAAGTGTTTCTGTCCAAATGAAATATTTAAAGTTTTAGATAGAGCTACTATTCTATCAATCCACCTGTTTCTTTGAGTTAATTCACTTTCAGAATAGTTTGCATAAGTAAAAACAACCATGGGATTGCTTGATAACATATAAAAGTCATGAGCTGCTAAACCGATTATTCGATCAGGGCTAGGAAGCTTTAGGTCAATAATCTCCGTTGAATTTAACCATGCATTAGTAGTATTTATATTTCTTGGAAAAACTCCTTCTGTAAGTCCTCCTATTATTGTTAAGTCTGAACTTCCAAGGCGAGCTTCAAGAATCCCTAATATTTCTATATTATGTTTGAAAGAATCTACTTCCGGGTAAATGATTACATCTTGAAAAAGATTCTGGTTAATATCTATCCAGTCTTCGGGTTTTATTTTTCCTATATAACGTATTGATTTTTTAATTAGCTGGAGTTGTTTGTATAATATTTTTCCTTCATTACTTTTATAAAGCATATGTTCTTCAGATGTTAGATTATTGGAGCTTTGGGTGATTCTTTCCGCTGTGACTATATGTGCCTCTAAAATCTTTTCACTGGACACTTTTTGTTTATTTTGTAATTTAATGAATGGTGCAAAGTTGTATTCTATATTGTTAATAAGTTTCAAAAGCATATTTTTATATTTGTCCTCTAAAGATGCGAACTCAGGATTATGCTTGTTAAGCAATTTTTTAAGTTTTTGTAAATCTTGTAAATAATAACTATTTCTTAATATTTTTTCTTCTAATATATGTGTGATTTTTAAGACGGTTTTTTTTTCCATTCCTAGATAGCAGAAAGGGTGTTTTAAAAGTGCTAATAAATCGATAGGTTTAAAGTTATTTAGTGCAGTTAAGGCAATTAGATTCCAAATTGAACCCGTTTTTGTCAGATAGAGAGGTATCCCGGAAGAATCTTCTATATTTATATTCCAACGCTTAAGTATTGATGCAACTCTTCTGGATAAATAACGGTCAGCAGTTATAAATCTAATAGTTTTATTATTTTCACATAATGCCTTTCTAATAATAAAAGCTATAGTATTAGCTTCTTCGTCTTCATTTATGCACTCAATTAAGCTGATGTTACGTAAACTGTTTTTTAAAATATTACTATCATAATTTTTCGAAAATTCATGCCATTTATATGTAATTTTACCAGGCTTCATTGCCTCATTTAGAAAAATACTCTTAATGTTGTTTTCATGTAATATTGTTTTAATATTTTTCACATTACTTCTATTTATATTTATCTCATCAAGTAATGTTTTTAAGCCATACTGAGGGTGACATTCATCCAGCTGATTCCAAATATCATCATTGGTTTTAGTATCTAGTCCTGGTAGAATTAATTCACCTTGTGGTAAATAAGAAATGGGCTTTAATAAATTTCTAGTTGAAGGTAGTGTTCCTGTAGACCCAGCGGCTATTATGGGTTTTTCATAGTTATTTTCCTTTAAAATTTTAGCTATACTATTAAGTCTTTTAGATGTTTGAAGGGTTAAATCTATAACCCCTAATTTCTCTAATATTTCTTCCCATTTATTAGATATGCTATCTAAAAAATTAAAAACTTCTAATTGATGATCTGCTACATCATTTTCTTTTAATATTTTTAAGTTTCTAAGATTTGCTCCAGAATTAAAAAAATTATCTATTAATTTAGCAAACTCTTTGGCTTGAATAATTGAATTTACTTCACTGTAAGGTTTTCTTAGTGA
Organism: uncultured Alphaproteobacteria bacterium; assembly: GCA_964392475.1. Taxonomy (GTDB): domain Bacteria; phylum Pseudomonadota; class Alphaproteobacteria; order TMED109; family TMED109; genus CAYMQD01. The sequence continues at coordinate 212 of CAYMQD010000076.1, read as the reverse complement.
TTTTGATTGTAGTTTTATTATATTCGATAAAATTAAAATTCTAGAGAACTCATCTATAGGAGATTTTTCTTTAACTAAGAAATGTTTTAGATGCTTAGATAGTTTGGGAGTGTTTAATATACTTATTATTGTGTCATCATTATTAATATCATTAAATGAAAATATTTTTGGGATTGCTATATTGTTAGATTTACTTATTAAAACTTCAAACT
>CAYMQD010000075.1:0-7911 GCA_964392475.1 uncultured Alphaproteobacteria bacterium | reverse complement strand
AGAATATATCAAAATAAATTTAAACATGCACATAAAATTTTACAAAATTATCCTGGTTATTATAAACCTGATGGAGGCTTTTATTTATGGCTAGATGTTGGTAACGGCGTAAGTATGGCCAAAAAACTCTGGTCAGAAGCGGCAGTAAAAGTTTTACCTGGCTTATTTCTTGGCAGTGGCGAAAAAAACTCTAACCCAGGTAAATATTATATTCGCGTTGCTATGTTTCCACCGGAAAAAGAATGTGCTATAGCGATAGATAGAATAGCGAAAGTGCTTAAATGCAAAACATAAATAAAAAATCTAAGAAAAGTCCACCAAAATTTACTAACGCTATATTTAAATTTATTGTAAGTGCATCACTGATTATCCTAGGGTTCTTTTTGTTTTTATCTCTTTTAACCTATGATCCTTTTGATCCATCTCCTTTATCTGTTACAGGTATTGACGAAAAGCCATCAAATGCGTTGGGATTACTTGGCTCCTATTCTTCTTCATTACTGTTTGCAACTCTCGGCCACGCCAGTTGGTTCTTAGTTTTTTTTTCGTTTGGGTTTTGCAGAATTTATATAGGTTTAGATAAGCTAGATAACATAAATATAAAATTAAAATTATTAGCTGCATTTATTTCTATAATTTTCTCTAGTTTAGGTTTAAGCCTGCTCGGATTTTCAGGAGGCTTTGTTGCCACATCTGCCAATTTATATTTTTCCCCCTTTTTAAACAATATCTATCTTAGATTATCAGATATTCTAGGAATTTTAACATTATCAATATCGATAATTCTAAGTTTTTGGGCTGCTCATATTCCGATCAAAATTTTAATTATTCCTTTTATATATATAATTAAATATCCATTTTTATTTAGTAAAAAAATAGTTTTAGTAGTTATAAAACTACTAAATAAAACTTTTAATATCCTTAACTATTTAATTGCTATAATTAAAAGAAATAGAAGAAAAAATTAATTTTCAGACACTAGGGAAGAACAAAAAAATCCCATAAAAAAAAATAAAAGAAGAAAAAACTTAATCTTAAGACAGCATGAACTAAACTTTGGAGGTAAATATTATCTTCCAAAACTTAGTTTATTAACTGAAGAAAAAACAAGTGCCTCTTCCACTAACTCTTCATTTCTTAAAAACACATCTAATTTACTTGAAAATGTTTTAGATGACTTTGGTATTAATGGAAAAATACTTGAAGCCAAAGAGGGACCTGTTGTAACAAGATTTGAACTTGAACCTGCGCCAGGGACAAGATCGTCAAGAATAGTTAGTCTCTCAGAGGATATAGCAAGATCCATGAGTGCCTTATCAGCAAGAATTGCAATTGTTTCTGGAAAAAATGTTATTGGAATTGAATTACCAAATGAAACCAGAGAAATCGTTCGTTTATTTGATATTATAGGTTCTGATTCTTTCGAAGAAAACGGCTCATTAATTTTAGCTCTTGGTAAAGATATTTCTGGTAAACCTATTTGTGTAGATTTATCAACTATGCCTCATCTATTAGTTGCAGGAACAACAGGCTCAGGAAAATCTGTAGCACTTAATGCTATGATATTATCTATTCTTTATAAGCTAACTCCAGAGGAATGTAGATTAATTATGGTTGACCCTAAAATGTTAGAACTTTCAGCTTATGAAGATATTCCTCATTTACTACATCCAGTAGTTACAGATCCCGCAAAAGCAGTTTTTGCCTTAAAATGGGCCGTAAGAGAAATGAATGAAAGATATAGACAAATGGCACTTATCGGAGTTCGCAATATATCAAGCTATAATAAAAAAATTAAAGAAGCAAAAGCTGCAGGAAAACCTTTCATCAAAAGAGTACAGACGGGATTTGATCAAGCAACCGGAAAACCAACATACCAAGATATAGAAATAGGAGATAAATCTATTCCGCTAATAGTTGTAATAGTAGATGAAATGGCAGATTTAATGCTCACAGCTGGAAGAGAGATAGAAGTTTCTATACAAGCTCTAGCTCAAAAAGCCAGAGCTGCAGGAATTCATTTAATAGTAGCAACACAAAGACCCTCTGTAGATGTTATTACTGGAACTATAAAAGCCAATCTTCCTGTAAGAATTAGTTTTAAAGTGACTTCAAGGATAGATTCTAGAACAGTCCTAGGAGAACAGGGAGCCGAGCAATTATTAGGTTATGGGGATATGCTATATTTACAAACAGGTGGACAGATGATGAGAATACATGGACCCCTTGTAGAAGATGAAGAAGTAGGTCGGGTAGTAGATTTTATCAAAAAGCAAGGTAAGCCTGATTACTTACATCATATCACTGAAGAAATTGAAGACGAATTAAATAGCATGGAGGGAGAAAATAGACAAAAAGATTTGTTGTTTGATAAAGCCGTAGATATAGTAGCAAAGGAAGGCAAGGTTTCTACTAGCTTTCTCCAACGACACCTCGCTATAGGATATAATAGAGCGGCCAGAATTGTTGATCAAATGGAAGCCGAAGGTATGATCGGACCTGCTAATCATGTTGGGAAAAGAGAAATTCTTATTCCTCGACATTAAATATTGCAAAACTGTATACAAATTTAGAAAGTTTATAAAATATGAAAAATTGGATCCTAATTTTACCTTTGTTTTTATTTATATCCTGCAAAACAGTTGCAAATGATCAAAAAACCAATAGTTTAATTGAATATCTAAATAATTTGGCATCTGTAAATATATTTTTTACTCAGTCTAATACAGATGTAGAGGCTGTAAACGGATGGTTTGCACTTGGTGCTAATGGCAAGGCTAGAGTAGAATACGAACCACCCAATGATTTTATACTTGTATCGGATGGAGAATGGCTTATTTTTCATGAACCCCATTCCTTTCAAACCACACACTTTCCAATAGATAGCGGCCCATTTAAAGTTCTTCTAAATCCAGCATCAATCTTTGACGAAGAAAGCGAATTATACCTTATATCCATTAAAGAAGATGATGAGAAAACCTATCTAAAACTTTCTATGGAAGAAAATGAAGATACTTATGTTCCTGGTTCTATTACTCTAATTTTTCATACTAATCCTATAAGCCTTTTGGGATGGTCAATAATCGATGCCCAGGCAAACATGACAGAGGTTTCCATAACTTCAATAGAATCAATATATCAACATACAGACATATATGGAGAAGATGTTTTTAAACTTACAGAATCGGTAAGAAACCAAGGAAATATACATAGAGGACCATGGAATCGAGATGCAATACCTCCTCCACTTAGAGATAGAACTAATTAATTATTTATTTACAGATAATTTAAGTTTATAGCCACCTGGTACAGTATATAATCTGGGTGAATTAGGAATTCGTGCTAGTTTACTGCGTAATCTATGAATGTGTGTATCTAAAGTTTTAGTGCTAACCAAGTGATTATATCCCCAAACATCACTTAATAGTTTTGTACGCGAAACTATCTGGCCTTCATCTTTTAAAAGCCGTTTAGCTAAAGCTGTCTCTTTTTCCGTTAATTTGGTTATATTTGTTTTTTTATTATTAAACTCTTCAAACTTTACAAAACTATCAAGAAACATTTGGTCATTGATCATTGCAAAGTTATTAATAACATAAAGCACAATCTCACAAAGTTCAGAAATTCTTATAGGTTTGACCATGAACTTCTGTAATTTTTTTAGATAAGCTCTATTGTAATTTATACTAGCATTATCATTAAATATAGCGATGATTTGTCCATTAAATTTATAAAGTTTCAGCTTAGATAAAGACGAAGAAATCTTTTCTTTTTTTTCATCTAGTATAATTAGATCGGCATTTTGCAAATGTTTAGGATTTAAAGTATTTATAGGAAGAACACTCAAATTTTTTGAAAGCAATCTATTTATTAAAGAATCAATTATGTAAGATTCTTTAAAATATAATATTATCGATTTATTTTCTTTTTTTACCATATAATAAGTAAACTAAGCAAAAAATATTGATCCTTGATGATTTTTTCAATCTAGTATACATCGTTTATACACTATTCACAGGAAAATTAACATATGGCAAAAAGTAATGAGCAAATGAAGAATAAATTAAAATTGGCTTTCTCCAATGTTGACAGAGCAATAGGTGAGCTAAGAAGAGGTGGCTTAGTACTAGTCAAAGAAGGAGCTTCTATCATTATTATGAGCTCCTTAGAATCTATAGATTCAAATAAATTTTTTGAAATTAAAAAACTTACAAATGGACCAACTTCTTTAATCATTAGCAGACAACGGGCTAGGTCTTTGGAGTTAAAAAATATAGGTTCCGGAGCGGCTGCAATAATCTTAGAAAAAAGTTCTACCGTTGATGATATATTAGAAATAGCTGATCCAACGATTTCTCTGCAACCCAACTTTAAATTATCTCGATCGAGAGCAGCAAATCCTGTTGAATTAGCTTCAATAGAATTAGCTAAATATGCTCATTTGCTTCCAGCCGTTCTTGCAAAAGATATAACTATAATTCAAGAAAAGTCGCTTGTTTCAAATAATCTAGCCCTTGTATCTACTACAGATATAGATACTTTTGGTGCTGCCGCCCATACCAATTTACAAAAAGTGGCTAGTGCCCAAGTACCTTTGAAGGGATCTAAGAATTCAGAGATAATAGCTTACCGACCCTCTGCAGGAGGAGCAGAACATATCGCAGTAATAATTGGAAAACCTATCATATCTCAACCTGTAATGGTTAGGCTTCATTCGCAATGTTTTACCGGGGATTTATTAGATAGCCTACGATGTGACTGTGGCCAACAATTATCTGGAGCCATTGACGCTATTTCTAAGTTTGGGGCAGGCGTTTTATTGTATTTAATGCAAGAAGGTAGAGGCATAGGACTGGTAAATAAATTAAGGGCATATAATCTTCAAGATTCCGGATTAAATACCTTTGAGGCTAATGCGGCCCTTGGGTTTGATGATGATTCTCGTCATTATCGGGTTGCCGCTGAAATGTTACACTTACTTGGAATATCTGAAATAAAATTACTTACCAATAACCCATCTAAAATAAAAGCATTGGAAAGCCATGGAATTATTATAACAGAAAGGATAAAACATAGTTTTGCTAGTAATGAACATAATAAAAGCTATATTAAATCCAAGACTGAAATTGGTGGACACATGCTATAGTAAAAAACAACATAAAAAATAGCTTTTTTATCTCTCTCCAAATATTGCAGTTCCTATCCGAACATGAGTTGCACCTATCGCAATTGCCGCTTCATAGTCTTGACTCATTCCCATGCTGATTTCTTTAAGATTATATTTGACTGCAAAATTTGCCAGTAAACCAAAATATGGTTCTGGATCCTTATTCTTTGGAGATATCCCCATAACTCCTTCTATATCTATATGGTAGTCCATTCTGCACTTTTTTAAAAAATACTCTGCCTCGTTTGGGCTAACTCCTCCTTTTTGTGGTTCTTCACCTATATTTATCTGCATTAGTAATTTTGGAATCTTTTGTTTATTATTAAGCTTCTTTATAGCCTTTTTGATACCTACTAATAAGCTTTCTCTATCTAAGCTTTCAATAACATCAAAAAGGTTAATAGCTTGTGATATTTTGTTTGATTGAAGTTTTCCAATCATACGTAATTCTGTATTTGGCCAATCAGTTTTTAATTCTGTCCATTTGCTAATAGCTTCCTGAACTTTATTTTCTCCAAATATAGTATGCCCATTTTTAAGTAAGGGAAGAATATCTTCTTTAGAAAAACTTTTTGATACAGCAACAATATTCACTGTATTAAAATCTCGACCAATTCCATCACATAAACTTATTATGCGTTTATTAATTTTTATAAGTCGTTGATATGATAGTTCTTTTGTATGTAATGTATTATTCATATTGTTTATTATAATTACTTCGCGAGAAATAAAATTTATTCTTTTTCAAGACTAGCATTTATTCATAAAAACAGCAAAACCCTTAGCATAAATGGGAAAAAAGTAACCATCCCTTTATTATGGGTCATAACTGATGAGGATAGAGCACCAGACCCTATAAAAATTATTAATACATTACCTAAAAACTTTAAAATTGGTATTATTTTGAGACATTACAGATCTAAATCCAGGCTAGACATAGCAAGAAAATTATCCAGAATATGTAAATTACGTAAATATATATTATTCATTGCCGAGGATCAGCATTTAGCAGCAAAAGTTAATGCTTCAGGAATACATTTGCCTAGCTGGTCAACCCCGAAAAGGATTAATAGTCGTTTGTTGATTAGCGCTTCACTTCATTCTAGAAACGATATACGTAATGTTACTAAATCCAAACCTACTCTGGTATTGGTTTCTCCAGTTTTTTGGACCAAAAGTCACCCTGAAAAAAAACCGTTAGGTCCTATTCGAGCGGCACTTTTAGCAAAACAATTAAAATTAAATAGTATAGCTTTAGGTGGAATTAACATATATAACGCAAAAAGGTTAAAAAAGTTAGGGTTTTGTGCGATAGCCTCTACTTTTAGCGAAATAAATTAAAGATAAAAATTTATGGAAATTAATATTTAAGCTAAGTATATAATATTTTCATGTAGTTTCATTATAATAAAACCTTCAAATAATGTGTTGTATTTTAGCAACACAAATACGAAAATTATGTTTAGGCGCACTCTAGCCTAATTGTAACGTTGCAAATCAACAACAAATTTAGTAGTTTCTCTTATTGAGTGCGCATGAAAATTGCGTGATTTTTTCAAAAGGGCTTAATAGAGACGGGAGTACTTACCTATGAGAAAAATTTTAATTGGAACGACTGCTTTACTCGCAGTAGGTGCTTATGCATCTACAGCATCAGCAGACGTATCTTTGTCTGGTTTTACACAATACTTAGTGGGTTCTTCAGACCAAACTACTAATGCAGGAGAAACTGGAGGTGCTATGGCAACTACAGATCCTTCAGGAATTTCAGATGGTCGTTTTACTCGTGTAGTGTTTAATGCAGAGACAACAACTGATAATGGTATCACTGTAGGAACAACACAGTCACTGATTTCTGACGTTGTAAATAATACAACACCAGATAACACTGGTGGTCTGCCTACTAAACAAAATATCTATATCAATACTGCTATGGGAACGATTGACATCGGAAACACTGCTAGTGCCACAACAGCAATTCTTGCTAGACCCACAGGAGCTATCCCAGGAGCAGATGTAGATACTGGATATGCAGTAGTACACTTTATGAGTGGAGATGCTGGTAATGCATATGAAGGATTCAATGAATGGGGATATGCAAATAACGCAGCAAAAGTTACTTGGACATCAAACTCATATGAAGGCATAACCATGGGTGTAAGTTATACACCAGATACCGGTGAGACAGTTGCAGGCGACGGTAATAATGCAGCAACTGCAGCAGTCACTAACAGTATTATTGGTGGTTATTCTGACGTGATAGGAATTGCAGCAAGATATAACGGCAACTTTGAAGGAGTAGATGTTAATATTGGTGCATCATGGGAAGGTGGAAACGCTGGAACAGTAAGCGGTGTTGAGTATGAAGATCTCGCACAGGTTACTATCCATACCCAAATTTCTATGTCTGGCTTTATGCTTGGTTATATGTGGCATGATAGAGGCGACTCTGGTGGTATAGTTACTACTAATGGAGACGGTGGAGATGCAAATGTTGTAACAGTAAATTATACAACAGGTGCAATCAATATTGGTGCTTCATTAGCTAGCAGCACATACACTACAGCTGCAAATGCTGATAACGATGATGATGAAGGTACATATGGTATAGGCTACAACTTAGGTGGTGGCGTAACTACACATCTGACTTATTTTGATCGTGAGCAAAAATCAGGCGCAAATAGCACAGCTAGAACAGATGCTAGTGGTATTTATGCAGGAATTGGTTTTGCTTTCTAATTAGT
>CAYMQD010000074.1:0-3735 GCA_964392475.1 uncultured Alphaproteobacteria bacterium | reverse complement strand
CGAGGCGCGGTGGACGCCACCATTACGTTGTTACTCAAAGAACAAGAGAGTGCTCGGGTCACCGAGGTTTTGATTCAAACGACGCTGACGTTATCCGGTTCAATTGCGCAGTACGGACGTGGAACAGGCATGATAAAGGATATCGCGGATCGTTGGATGACAGATTTTTCTGAGTGCCTAGTACGATCCCTAGAGAAAAACACCAACACTAATCAGGCCGCCGAGCCCGACATAGGTGCCACAACAGCATCACCGATACCCGTTTTAGGTATCATTTTCAGAGGCTTGTGGCAACGGATCTTACGGATACTGCGCTTAGCGGATTAGGTCGACCGAGAAAAATGCGGGCGTCGACCGCGATCACTTCGTTCTCATTCACTATTAATGGATTGATATCAAGCTCGCGGATTTGCGGATAACAATGCACGAGCATTGAAACTCTAAGTAATACATCCACGACCCCATCAAGAAAGCAGCGCTGTTCACCCCGAACACCCCGTAAAATTGGAGCACAACGCAGTTCATCGAGCATTTGGGTCGCTGCGAGTTTGCTAACGGGCGCCAGCCGAAAAGCGAAATCGTTAGTCACCTCAGCATAAATCCCCCCAGCGCCCAGGACGAGACAATGTCCGAAAACGGGATCCCGTTTTGCACCGATCATGAGTTCCTTGCCAACAGGCGCCATTTCCTGAACTAATACGCCCTCTATTACTGCATTCGGTGCGTTTGAGCGAACACTCGCCAACATCGCTTGGTAACAATCACTCAAGGCATCAATACTAGGAACACCGAGAACCACACCACCCACATCCGATTTATGTGGGAGATCTGGCGAGACTATCTTTAGGCACACTGGAAAATTGAGTTCGGCGCACATCGCATGCAGTGTGTCCTCCGACTTCACCACGCGAGCACTTGAAACAGTAATTCCATAGGCACCAAGAAGGCTAAGGGATTCAGTAAAAAGATGACTCTTGTTATCCCGCGTTGCATGCTGCAGAATTTCTAGCGCTCGATCATCATCTACAGCTAATAACGGACCGTTGTCAGGAAGAACTTCAACTGTTTCGCAGAACTCTCGGTAGGCATTCATTTGTGCTAGCGTATGTGCAGCTTCCGGTAGCGATCGAAAAACCATCGTATTCCCTTTTTGCTCGACTCGTCGGCTGAAACCCGCGATATCCATACCATAAGTCCAGTTAAGAATAGGTTTGTCCGGAAATTTTTCTGCTAGGTCGGCGATATATAAAGAGCTGTCGTATTGTTCATACTTCGGTAGGGTGTACGAACAATAGATACATATAACGGCATCAACTGCTTCATCGCTCAAGATCGCTTCTAGGACATCCGGAAATGTCGCATGGAAGTCCTGAGACACCCCGATCCATATATCGAGTGGATTGGTTACTTCCATCCACGAGGGAAACAGTGGTTGCAACTTGGCGCGGGTACTTTTTGAAAGTTCAGCGAGTGACAGCCCTGCTGCCTCCACGGCATCAATTGCAAGGATCGCGCCACCGCCAGAGAAGCTCATAATGGCGACACGGTTGCCGCGTGGCAGTTGGTAGGTTACGAATGCTTTCGCCAACTGACGCAGTTCTTCCGCGCTAGTCGCGGTAATGACACCGGCTTGGTGGAATGCCGCCTGATAAATTGTAGTCTCGCCAGCGACAGCCCCACTGTGCGAAGCTACCGCAAGTCGTCCCGACTGACTGTTTCCAGCTTTCAATAACACAATGGGTTTTTTCTGTGAGACTGATCGTGCCGTATCAATAAACGATCGACCGTCGCCAATCCCCTCAACGTGACATGCAATCGCACGAATGTTTTCATCATGGCCGTAATACTCAAGCACATCGGACAAATCTAGATCGCAGGCATTACCAAGATCTGCCGACATGCTGAATCCGGCAGGTTCATTATTAATCAAAAGATGGCCCATCATGAATAGGCCTGACTGTGAGATCAGCCCGATCGGAGTAAGATCATGATGTACCTCAATGAATGACGAGGTGAAACGGTGATGCGCATTGGCCACACCAATAGTATTTGGGCCTAGAATCCTAAGCCCGCTCTTTTGGCAAAAATCGATCGTGTTTTTTTGTATCTGCGCACCAACTTCATCTGCATCAGCCAATCCCTGGGTAATTACAATGGCAGTAAAAATGCCTGCTGAAACACATTTTTTGAGAACCCCTAAGAGGCTTTCTCGTGCGACACTCACGATAGCAAGATCTACACCAGCCGGCAGATCATGCACTTCGCCATAGACCTCGTAACCCGCATCGACTGGTGCCGCCATATTCGGATTGACAACGTAGATTTTTCCGCCGTAACCGTAATCTTGCAACGTCGTTAAGACACTGATGGGCGAACCAACAGCGGATCTTGACAAACCAATGATTGCAACGGACTCGGGTTCGAAAAGCCGTTTCAAAGCTTGCTGCGCGTTGTTGCTCATTGCTTCAAACTTCCTACAAGCATTTCTCGAAGGCGATATTTCTGAACTTTTCCCGAGGCAGTCATCGGTAAAGCACTAACACTCTCCAGTCGCTCTGGCCATTTGGGCTTTGCTAGGCCCGCAGCAGTCAACCATTCCTGTAAGTCACCGATGCATAAGGTTTTACCTTGTTTGACTATCACGAATGCGCAGACACGCTCGCCTAGTCGCTGGTCTGGCTCCCCCACTACTGCTACGTTTTCAACGTCCGGATGCGAAAATAAAATATTCTCAACTTCTACGGGTGAGATGTTCACGCCGCCGCGGATGATCAGATCCTTTATACGTCCGGTAATTTTTATATAACCATCTTCGTCCATACGAGCTTGATCACCACTTCGAAAGAACCCATCACTGAGAAAATACTCGGCAGTCAATTTCGGTTGGCCAAAATATCCCTTCGCCACCATCGGGCCACGCACCATGAGTTCACCACTTTGTCCAACTGGCAAGGTGGTTCCCGCTTCGTCTGTGATCTTAAGTTCCATTGATTCGTAGGGTTTACCGTCAGTCGTATAACGCTTTTTAACCGGCGCGTCGAAGGGGCACGTGGTTACCCCTCCACATTCGGTCATTCCCCACAAGGGCGATGTGAAAGTATTCGGTAGATTATTACGAGCTAAGGTAATCAATTCTTCCGGAACGGACGCCCCGCCACAGAGGAATACTTTCAAAGAAGGCAGATGTTCATATTGAGCCAGTTCAGGATGGTTAACGATATCCATTAGAAATGGCGTTGCGGCTGCAATAAACGTGCAATTTTCCTCATAGATTAACCGCAATGCGTCGGCTGGATTCCAGTGTTCCTGTAAAACAATTGAGCCCTCAATGGCAAATGTCAGACGCAGCGCATGGGTGAACCCGACCGCATGGCCGAGTGGAGAACAGCCAAATATTCGATCACTACCGTCGAGTCGAAAGCGGTCTATAAATGCCTGATTGACCGCATTCAGAATATAACTATCGAACATGGCGCCTTTAAGGACACCAGTCGTTCCTGAAGTGAATCCAACCGCCGTAATCGCCTCCGGTTTGGGCTGCTGTGTTTTAAGCGTCGCGAGGTCGGGGGCGGTAGCATCACGCAACAAGGATGTGTAATGCAACATGCCATCGCATTGATTGTCATGGTAATCGTCAACAACGATGATGTGAGAATGAGTTTCATGAACGGGTAGTAAGGCTTTCGCCATAACAACAAAGTCAAGGCCGCGAAAAACCCGAGGCACGATCAGGGC
>CAYMQD010000073.1:0-3056 GCA_964392475.1 uncultured Alphaproteobacteria bacterium | reverse complement strand
ACGGTTGGAGGAATTGACGTTCTCAATGCACCGCGTGTACACATTAACACATCCGAGTACGGGATCAGGGGTGGGATATTTATATCAAGTCGTTCAATACCTGTCGTTGGTCCTTGAAAGTATCCATGGTCAAAAGCAAGCATTACCGTTTTTCCGGTCTTCGGATTGAATATCCGTGCAAGGCGATTTTGCATACCCCAATCTAAAGCACCGGCCCCCTTAAGGAAGAATGCCTCGTTTTTGCTTGGCACATCTTCAAAAAATACCTTGCCTAGTTTTACATCGTCTTTATCTGCCATGACATGAACCCATTTTGTTTTTTGTTTTAACTTACCGCCACACTCTAACACCATATGCAAATTTTTTTGAAAAGAAGTACGTCTAACTGATTATGTAAAGGATAACAACATGTGGATAAATTAACCTAATTAAATCAGTGTTTTATAGTAATTATCCACAATAATGAAATAAATTTTGAATATGTCGTACACAAAAAATCGAAAACGTTCTTAAAAGAGTCCCGATTCGTTCTACATCATAAATCGCAAAGAACCACAAATACCCAAGTTGTGAGGAAAAAAGTTTAACCTTATTAGCAAGGGAAATAGAAATAAAATTAAATTAGTTAATATTATTGTTTATGATTTAAAATGTTTTGAAAGCTTAAGACCTTGTTTTTGATAATTGGAACCAATTTCGGAGCCGTAAAGCTGGTCAGGTATTTTTGTGAGGCGCTGGTAAAGCAATCTGCCTACCATTTGGCCATCTTCCAAAACAAAAGGTACGTCGTGAGATCGGACTTCAAGAACTGCACGGCTCCCGTTGCCACCGGTGTTGTTATGACCAAATCCCGGATCAAAAAATCCTGCATAATGGACTCTAAACTCTCCCACATAAGTGTCGTAAGGGCACATTTCCGCGGCGTGATCAGGTGGTACACTGACGGCTTCCTTTGACGCTAAGATATAAAAGTCATCTATATCCAAAATGAGACTATTACTGCCCTGGTTGTAGACAGGGTCCCAGAAATCTTTTGCTTCGTAATAGCCCGCCTTTTCTACATCTATTACATCGGCATGGCGTTTTGCCTTATAGCCTACAACTCCAGTATTTGAATGTCCTTCTAGATCAACAGTAAATGCAACGCCGGTTTTTGTTATATCGGCCTTTTTTTCTCCATTAGAAGCAATTAATGGTGTGCGTTCATGTAGGCGACGCATGCTTATTTCAAAGGGTGGTGGTGAGCCACGACGCAGGCGCAGTTGGCTTAGCGTTGTGCCAGTCTGGACCTTTACGCTGAACGTAAGAGGTGAGATTTCAGCAAACAAAGCTCCCTTATAACCCATAGGTATTCTATCAAATTCTGTGGCATAGTCAGAGATTATCCGTGTGAATATATCGAGTCGGCCGGTTGAACTCTTGGGGTTTGCCAGGCCAGATACTTCCTTTCCGAGCCTTAGATTCTCTTGTAAGGGAACCACGTAGACGCAGCCATTTTCTAAAACCGCCCCTCTGTAAAGATTGATGGCGTGCATCGTAAAGTCCTCGAGGCGGCTAAGAACTTTAGATCGTCGGCCAGGTAAGAAGCTACCTCTCACCCTGTAGGCCACATCACCCAACCGAAGATCAATACTGGCAGGCTGTATTTGTTTTTCTAAAATGGGGTTTTCAGCGGCGATATCCCCGGCGGCTATCAGTCCCCGAATTGTTTGGGATGGTAAGATACCAGTTGTGTATTCTTGCGAAGCCTTTTGCTTCAGTGTTTCCACAGCTGAAATTTCAGAATCAAAGGGTAGTTGGGTTGTGTGGGTCAATACAAGACCTCTCGTTAACTTAAAAATTTGCCAATTTTATCCAACAAAATCAGGTTACTTCGAACTTTTTCGCATCGCTCTATTTTGCCCTCAATTCTTATAATTGATTTAGCTATTATACTATCCTGTAAGTTAGGTATCAAAATCTTTAAAATGAAAAGGTAAATCATAAATGTTGTGTGAAAAACTGAAATTTAGTTGATCAATCAAATTGTTTAGCTCAGATGTTGTTCAAAAAAGGACAAAGTTCGGGTTTGGCTCGTAGTAGTTGCTGCCTCATGGTAACTGGATCGATGATCGCAAATAAATCCATGGCCAGCATCCTCATAAATGTATACCGCAGCGTCAGGTTTGGCGGTACGAATTGTTTCTACGTTTTCCATAGGGATACCCTGATCTTCAGCACCAAAGTGCAGTTGCACTGGACAAGTTGCTTCCTGATCTAAGAAATTGTGAATAAAGCCTCCATAATATCCGACCGCTGCATCAAATTTACTAGAACAAGCTCCTAACCAAGCGACAGTTCCCCCGAAACAATATCCAACAATGCCAACCTTGTGGAAATTCGCAATAGCTTCGCGCGCTGCGATAGCGTCATTAACATTTTCGGCCCAGTCTATTTCCCCCCGGAGCGCTATACCTTTTTGTCGGTCTTCTTCTTCATAGCCCAGTTCTGTTCCTGGTTCTACTCGATCAAACAGCGCCGGGGCAATTGCTATGTAATTATTTGCCGCAAATCCATCACAGACCTCACGGATATGGGCGTTGACGCCAAATATTTCTTGGATAACTACCAAGCCACCTTTAGCGGTTCCGTTGGGATCAGCCTGGTATGCCGAAAAGTTGTGACCATCGCTAGCTGTAAGATCAATCCACATTCCCATAGTAATTCTTCTCCAAAAAAGAGGTAGTGATATTTAATTTGTTGGTAAGGATGAAGTCCCAAACACGTCAAGTCAATTGACTCGTAAGCTTTTAGGTTATTGTCTTTTTTAATAAATCCCTTCGGCAACATTATTTTTAGTTTTTGTTCTATTTTGATATAAAAATCATTTATCCTGACATTAGACAGAGGTTAAAGTCTTTCTAACGGATCAAGTGTAGTCTGCGACATTTTAAAAACCAGACGACCTGTAAGCCGGGTTCTGTTCCCAGACGTCCGCAGACTTACTGGGCGATGGTCATTCATCTGGGACGTTCGTTACCGAACGCCTCTTGCGACCTACCCGGACAGCGGCGCGG
>CAYMQD010000072.1:0-4556 GCA_964392475.1 uncultured Alphaproteobacteria bacterium | reverse complement strand
AAGATTAAGATTAAGATCAACATCAAGCAGAGGAGTCTTAATCTGATGATTCTTAGCAACATTAACATCAAGAAGCGGATACTGAATCAGAAGAGGCTGAGGAACAGGAACAGCAAGTTGCTGAGGCTGTTATGGATGAGTCATCTATTGATTCAGAATTGGAAGAAGGAGCCGATTTACAGCAAGAATCCTTATCAGAAAGCCAGGTAACTGAAAATATACAAGGCATTCAGACACTGGAGGGTTCAGGACAAGATGATTTTCAAGTTTCTATTGAAGATAGTATTCCTTCAGCAATATCTATAGACTCTATAACAGGAGTTTCTGAAGCAGCTGGTGTTGGAGGAGTTGAGCCATTCAGCCTTCCGTCGTCTAATATTGCTGGAGCTGACCCACTAGGACTAAGCCAAGATCCTATTATGGCTGGAGTGATGCAAAACAATATTAACCCCTTGGTTTCACAGACGCCTATGAGTCAAGTAAACTCTATAGTGAATAGTCCTATTTCTATTAACGCAATAACAGGAATATCTCAGGCAGCAGGACTTTCAGCTGTTTTTAGCCCAGCATCATTTTCCAACCTGTTTTCCACCTCTTCTCTCGGAAACATTGGCGTGATGCCTATGTCTAGTCTTCCTACTTTTCTTCTACCAGAAATTATAATAGCCGATGATATTGTAGAAGAAGTAGTAACGTATGACCCTTTATCAGATTTTGTTGCACCTGAACCAGATCCAGTTATAGAAGAGGAAGAGGAAGTGGAAGAAGAAGATGATGATGAAACACAGCTTCTTTATACAGCTACTGCTGATTCAGATACATTTTATGGTGGTGAAGGAACAACTGAATTTCTTTATGATTTTGGTTCTGGTTCGGTAGGTGGAACAGATATTTTGTATGATTATGGAGCTGAAACAGACGATAGAATATTTTTTAATGCTATAGATGATTATCATAGTATTCTTATTTCTAGGGATGACTCATTTTTATCAGTTGATGAACCAAATATCAGGTTTGAAGTATTTGATGAATTATCAGCACTGCATGCGTCAGCAGCTACCAGTATTGCAAATGTCTCTGTACCTATTAATTATGAAGCTGAAGGAATAGAGAGGTGGTATGCTACATGGCTTGATGACACTTATGATGGTGCGTCAACTATAGGTTTATGGGATTTTAATTTCCTTGATTATAATGGAGAAGGTAGAATTACTTATATTTCAACTGGATCAAGCGGGAATGACACCATTTTTCCCAATTATATTCAGCCTGATTTTTTAAGTCTATATACCCCATACACAGAACTTGGTAACGTATACTATGATGGCGGTATAATGACATTCAATATAAATTTCGCTGGATCGGGAAATGATACAGTTTATGCCTTAACAAATGTTACTGATATTGTGAATTTAGGACCCGGTAATGATACTATGTTAGCGTATCCTTCAGCATTCAGTCAAAACCAAGCAGATACTTATATAGGAGGTGATGGTACAGATACATTAGCAGGATCATCTTCTAATGATCATTTTGGTTGGAATGATACAAATTATGCTGACTCTGGGGTTACTGCTACAAACTCTGCTACTTTAAGCTCTGCAGGAAACTCAACAAACCTATCAGATAATGCTAAAGGTTATTTTTCTGGTTTTGAAACAATCAAATCTTTATCAGGAAATGATACATTTTATATTAATGGAAGTTTAAACGATATTTCTACAATCGAGTCTGGAGATGGTGATGACATTTTTGATTTTGGAGTCGAAGTAACGGTAGATCTAATAATAAAAGGTGGAAATGGAGTTAACACTTATAATATAGATGATGCTTTATTGGGTGATGTTACTATACAAGGTGGCTCTTCAGGAAACTATAAATTTGGAAGTCATGCATCGAATCCTGGATTATTGATTAGTGATTTTGTAAATAGTGTTGATACCATCAAATTTGATACCAATGTATTTGGAGGATATTTTGATTTTACCCTTGTTCATGGTACTGTCAGTGGTGAAACAGAATTTACAGCTACTTTTGCAACAGATAATTATGGTGTACCAGTCGCTCTTCCGAATCTAGCTACAACAATTAATGATTTTTGGTTGTATGATAATGCATCCTCTATTCTTTATTATGATTCAACTACCGATCAGGATGTATCCGATGCAACAATCGTTGCTAAAATTGAGAATTCAGGTATGTCTTTGACTAATACGCAGCTGGTTCCTGCAGATATACAATATTATAATGTTGTCTAATTAGAAAAATTATATTTAATTTTTTTTTTATCTGTATATAATCACCTAAATTTTTATATTGCACTAAGCAGGAAAATCACATGACTACAACTGAGACTCTAATTGAGCGTATATGGAACCCAAACACATTATTAAAAAAAGCTTTAACCATATTGATTGGTTCTCTAATACTTGCAGCCTCGGCTCAAATTACAGTGCCGTTAAAGCCCGTGCCTATTACTATGCAAACTTTTGCTATATTATTGATAGGTATGACTTATGGGTCAAGGCTGGGCGCTTCTACTATGATTTTCTATTTAGCGCAAGGAGCATTAGGGTTGCCAGTTTTTGCTGGAGGCGCGGGTGGAGCTATACATTTGATTGGTCCTACAGGTGGATATTTATGGGGTTTTATAATTGCAGCATATACTACCGGATGGTTAGCAGAAAGAGGTTGGGGAAAAACTTTCCTTACCACTGCTCTAGCAATGCTATTAGGAAATATAGTGTTGTATGTACCTGGATTAATAGTACTAAATCTTGTTTTAGATCTTGGAATGAGAGAAACGTTGAACTTAGGTTTAATACCTTTTCTTATTGGCGATACTTTAAAGCTTTTATTAGCAACAGTAACTATTCCTCTTGGATGGTATTTTATAAATAAGAAAAAAGACTAATCTTTGCTGTTTATTAGTTCTTTAAGAGATTGCTTGCAAACTCCATATTCGAGCCATTGACACCCTTGGCAAATATCGTCGAGGTCTTTGGGTTGTACATTTTTTACGATTCTTTGTTTAGCTTCACGCCAACTTAGTATTTCGCCGGAGAATAAATTTAGTTTTTTAGAGTGGGCATTATCTAGAGTTTCAATCGTTTGTTGCTTTGAACACAGACTATCTCTTTTATGTGGGCAAGGACTGCACAGATCGTCTGTAAATTTGACTACTTTTAATAAAACTTCATCTCCTCCAGGAGATTTTAATTGTTCATTTACTATAAAGTCCATATTTTTATTGAAAGCAGGAGAATATCCCATTCCTTTCCAGCCGATTGAACAGAGAAAATGATGGGGTCTATAGTTTATAGGTAAACTTTTTTTATTTTTTTTCATATCTTAATAATAGCATGTTAGCTAAAAAACAAAACATTAACTTTTTTTAATGTTTTATTAACCTTAATTTAATCTTTAAATTGATATGTTAATTTTGGAAAGAAAAAAATCAGATCTTTTATTTTTAATATCTAACCTCCCTAAATTTTTAGATTTATTCTGATTTTTTTCTTTCTTATCAATGAATACTTGAAAATATATAAATTCCTAATATAGATACCTACCTAGATATATTTGAGTATAAAGTTCAAAAATAAGAAAAGAATCAATACCTGAAAATCACAAGATTTAATAGTCAAAATTTATCGACGCAAAAAGAGAAAAAGTAAAAATTAAATTTTAATAAAAGCTTACGAGGTTAAGCGAGGTATATGCAAACAAAAGCTATCTAACGAAAAGTCTTAATTAATTTTATATACTTAACAATAATATATAATCCATGTAATAATCATAATATATTTATGAATTCTTTTTTGAATAGAAAGATATATTACACTTTTACTGCTTAGTTAATCCTAATATTGGAGTGTTAAGTGTTTTTGAGAATAGGTATAACAAAATTTCCTGATAAAACTAAGGCGAATTTATTTCTATCTGTCTGGAAAACTGACATGTTGCCTGATTTAGAAAAAAAATCTAAAATCTTAGAAATAAGTTTCTTAGATATAGGAGAAGGTAAACTTTTAGCAATAGCAAAATATTCATCAGAAGAAGACTTTACAGAAACAAACAAATGGCTATATCCAATAATTACTAAGAATGTAAAGGCTCTTGATGGAGTTTTCGAGTCAATTCCAGGTCAACTATTAATACATTGGAATCGAGAAAAAGAAAAATAATTAGTATACAGGTGGATCTAAAAATAAATAGACTAGCATAAATTTAGAAAATAATTTTAAGTA
This sequence comes from uncultured Alphaproteobacteria bacterium, assembly GCA_964392475.1. Classification (GTDB taxonomy): domain Bacteria; phylum Pseudomonadota; class Alphaproteobacteria; order TMED109; family TMED109; genus CAYMQD01. Next base: position 306 of record CAYMQD010000072.1, on the reverse strand, counting down.
ATTACTTTATGATGCATAATTAATATTATTACCTATGTAAACATTGTATACGATTTATTGGAGCAGTTATGAATATAGAGTGGAGAAATTATGACGTCTTAGTTGTTGGTTCAGGTGGGGCTGGAAGTCAAGCAGCATATTCAGCAGCTAAGGAAGGTGCTAGCGTTCTGGTAATTACAAAAGAACCTTTAGGTGCGTCCGATACAAAAATTTCTGAAGGTATTTCTACAGTAAGAGAAACTGGAGCGGTTTATGATACAGAAGATACACTATCTGAAAATATATAATTGGCTGGTGCCGTTTTAC
>CAYMQD010000071.1:0-3930 GCA_964392475.1 uncultured Alphaproteobacteria bacterium | reverse complement strand
GAGGATATTAATACTTCCTCGGCACCTGCTTCTCTGTGTTTATATGAATCTTTTCCAGGTTGATCTATATCAAAGTCATGATGTGCATGCTTCATAGTAGAGATTGATTTTTTTCTATTTTTTATTTCATTAATTAGCTTGATTACTAGGGTAGTTTTTCCGCTGCCGCTCCAACCTACAATGTTAATAATTTTCATTATTACCTGCTATCGATAATTTATTTTTTATAGTCATCTGTAGTACGTGGTTTTTTTCGTGTGTTTTTATCTTTAAATGAATCTGAGTTAAATTGGTCTACCACTCTACAATTATCACACATTTTAAGGCGATTTAAAGCTTCAGTATTATTCACAAACATACTGTGTTCTTTTAGTTTTACTATAGTTTTATTAATAGAGCTTTTTACACCAAATGGCTTATTGCAAGATATGCATTTAAAAGGTTCTTCTTGATTAATAATTTTAAAATTTTTTGCCTCTGGTTCAAAATTCAATTGAGGAATTAATTCAAGCGCATTTTCTGGACAGGTATTTACACATAGAGAACATTGAATACACAAACTCTCCTTAAAAGATAAAATAGGACTATCTTTATCGTCTGCTAAGGCACCTGAAGGACATACACCAATACATGCCAAACAAAGTGTGCATTTGCTCTTGCTTACATTAACAGCCCCATAGGGTGATTTTTTTGGAAGAGGAATTATATTTATCTTCTTTTTACTATTTTCTTTAAGATAAGTAATTGCCATATTGCCGGCTTTACGTTTTCCACCTATTGGAAGAAAATTAGCATTTTTTTTAGTGGTTTTTAATGATAAGGAATCATTTAAAGTTTTTGCTACTAAAAAAGGATCAGAATCTTCTATAAGTGTAATTGAAAACTTATAATCTAAATACTTTAATAAAGTTTCTGCTATTACTATCTCTTGATTTAAACTAGTAGATATATCTTCATCTTTTTTCCCAATAAGTATATTTATATTGTATGCACCTAATGAGTAACACATCCACAATAATTCCGCAGATATTTGTCCCAATCCATCTAACTCAAACGGAAGTATAGATGAATCTAAGCCATTATCAAGACGAGCAATGGCTGAAATTACATTAAAGCCTGTTTCTTTTGTGTAAAATAGTATTGAAGGATCCAATCCTCTAAGAGATAAGTATGTAGTCAAAAGGTTTCTAATTTGCATGTATGAAACTTCTGTAGGAGGATGTTGGTAGGTAATAGCTTCTGTTGGACAGGAAGCGGAGCAGTTTCCACATCCTGCACAAATGTATGAATTTATAGAAATATTGTGATCAATTGATTTAATGGCGGATGTTGGACAAACATCGAGACATTTACTGCAACCAATTTGTTTATTTCTAGAGTGTGCACATAAATCTTTATTAAAATCAATATATTTTGGTTTTTGAAAACCACCTATTAACCCTGTTACATCAAACATAATACTATACAGTTTCAAAATATTTGTTGGTTCTACGTAGAAGTAACCTTTAAGTTTCTTATAGTTAGAGATATTAGGGCCTGCGTTTGACATATCTATGACGATATCTGCTAAGATTTCATCTCCATCTGTGTCTAAGAATTGTAAATTTTCTCTAGATGATGGATTTAAAACTTTCTTTTCGCTTATACTTATTTGAAAATTTCCAAAATATCCTTTTATATTAATTGAAGATCCTTTATATATATTAAAGTTTCTTTCTTCAGTTAGAATTATATTAGGATTTTTAATTAGAATTAGTGTTACGTCTAATCTATCTGCTAGTTTAATAGCAGTCTCATAAGCATTATCTTCTTCACCTATGATTGTAATCCTCCCTTGAGAGTGCATGTCTATATAATGAGGGTAAAAATCCTTAGTATTTATTTTAGAATAGAGCATGGATAAAATTTTAGGTGTCAGGTATTGATCTTTGTTAGTCCATCCTGCAAGTTCTCTTATATTTATAAATTTAAGTTTTTTATCAATATCATTTTGTAATTTTTCTTTAAAAAATTTTTTTTCCTGGGTGCAAGCTATAATTACGTTTTTGTTTTTATCGATTTTATGAAGAAAATTAGATTCTGCTCCGCATAATTCTCTAGCAGTTACTATTTGAGAATCGTTTGTGTTTAGTAGTTTAGAATTATCTATTTTTATAGAATTTAAACAGGAGCATAAAAATATTATATTCTTTTCTGTTTTTTGTGTTTTTTTCATATTTTATAAAAACTTTTCTATATGTTTATTAATATCGTAAATAACACTAGTATGATAGCATTTGTTGTTTAAAAACATAAGGTAAAATAGATGCTGGAAAATAAAATTTCAGTAAAAATAGTCATTAATGAGATTATTTCTCTTAGTAGATGGTCTACTAAAACTTGTAAAGTTGTTGGGATATTGCCATATAAAAACGAAAAAATTAAATTAAAACATACAGAAGGATCCAAAATTTTTCATATTTCTCTTAATATTCGTCTTTATAGAGGAGAAACAGAAGGGTATTTATTAAATCTTTCTACTAAAAGACCAAAAGTTTATGTAATGTCACGTTTTAACGATGACTCTCTAATAAATGAATTATTAGTTCCTTTTCATGCTACTGTTTGTCCTTATGAAGCTCAGGACTATTCAGATGATACTGATACTCAGATAGATGCAGTAGAAATGCCAGAATTTATATATTTAATACTTACAGATTTTGTTAATAAAAATCACAAAGAAGAAACATTTATAAAAAGAAAAAAGACTAAAATCTCAAATAATACTAATGCTTTTTCAAGAAAACCACCGTCACCTAAAAGAAAGTTATATTAATGGCAATCAAAAAGAATCAAAATAATTTAAAAGAAGAGAATGAGCATTCTAAAAAAAACTTAAATATTCCTTCAGATAAAAAAATTGAAGAACATGACGATAATGAAAAAAAATTGGATGAGATTGATTCCTTAGGTCCTGAAGATGATTTTAAATCATTTATGACTAAAGATACTCCAGATAATATTAAACTAGCTGCGTTTAGGAAGCTATGGAAATCAAATCCTTTATTCAATTTTCGTGATGGCTTAAACGATTACGATGAGGATTTTAAACTTTTAAATTCTATAGGAACTGATTTTATGCAAGCTTTTTATAACATCAATGATACTTATAATAAAAAGCTTAAGAAAGTAATTTATGATAAGAAAGAAGATACTTTAAAGTCTAATGAAAATTATGATCAAGAATACCCTGAAGATGAAAAACATACAAACGAAGAAAAAAACAATAAGGAAACTAACGAAACCTAAGTTATAGAAACAAATAAAATATATAATATTAAAACTGCTGGAATAGTCTATTTATAGTTAATTGCATTAATATCTTATTAAAATTCCTTTTAGCAATGTATATTTATTAGGTTTAAGCAAAAGAGAAGAGGCTTGTATCGTAATTTATTAATTGAGGATAGTTACTAAAGCTTAATATGTTTTCCTAATAATAGAAACAGCTACTATTCAACTATATACTTCTATAATAATAACATGAGATGTGAGTTTACCCGCGCCATTTATATATGGCGCGGGTAATTTAGATTATTTACTTATTACTACTTAACTGAGGCTGTAATTTTGTAAATTTCACCCTCATCTGTAGCTGCATAAAGTGCATTATCTGGTCCTAAAACCAAACCGCGGAATCTTTGTGAAATTCCAACAGGCATATGAATAACGCTCTTAACAGATAGTACATCAGCTGCTATATCAAGTATATCGATACGACTTCCAGCAGGTGTATCACCAAAAGCTATACCCATAATACCTGCAGTTAGACGACCTTCATAAATTCCCCTGTTTTTTCCTTTTAGGAAAGCAGCAGATCCAGGTCCTTGAGAATAGCCGTTATTTTGCCTAGCAGGAGGCATTAAATCATTAATACGAGTATCACTCATA
>CAYMQD010000070.1:0-5392 GCA_964392475.1 uncultured Alphaproteobacteria bacterium | reverse complement strand
TTTCTTTCTATTGTTAAAGGAAATTATCCCTCATTAAAAAAAGTTTTAAATTTAAATAAAATAAAGCTTATGTTGGTATCCAATCTAGATATCTTTATAAGGACTTTATGTGTGATATCCGCAATGTCAATGTTCACTGCTATAGGAGCAAGAATTGACAATACTATTCTGGCAGCTAATGCTATTTTAGTTCATATGCAATCATTTATTTCTCACGGACTAGATGGCTTTGCACACGCAACTGAAAACGTAGTAGGAAAGGCTATTGGTGCAAAAAACCAACTACTTCTAAAAAGAGTAGTTATAGCTTCTCTACGTATGGCAATTGTTACGGCCTTATTATATTCTTTAGTATATCTTTTTTTAGGAGAAAAAATTATAAAGCTTTTTACTAATGATCCACTAATTTTAAAAGAATCTTTTAACCATTTACCTTGGCTAATTTTATCTCCAATAATATCTGTTTGGAGCTTTCATTTAGATGGAGTCTTCATAGGGGCTACACGTACAAGAGAAATGAGAAATGCAATGATTTATAGTTTTATAATTTTTTTAATTTCTCTTTATATTCTAATTCCTATTTGGGAAAATCATGGTTTATGGGCAGCATATATGATTTTTATGATATTTAGGACTTTAACTTTATGCTATTTTTATAAAAATGTAAAAATTGCTGCTGCAAAATAATAAATTTTCATTATCATTAAGTAACAACTTTAGAAATTTTTTTTATGAGTGACCGAATAGAAATAGATATTCTCTTTGCATTTTCTTGTAAATCTAAATCATCCTTTTTAAGATAAAGTAGACGATTAATTTCTATCTGAATGGCATGAAACCCTCTAGAAGGATTTCCATAATAACGAGTTATAAAACCTCCAGAAAAAAATTTATTTCTGACTACATTAAACTTTAATTTTTTAAAACATTGTTCAGCCTTTATATATACTTCAGGTCCTGATGAATAGCCAAAGTTGTCACCTAAAATTATATCAAAATCGATATTTTTCTCAGTTGTTGATGTCATTTTTATAGATGGCATAGAATGACAGTCCAAGAGAATAGCTACTCCAAATTTTTTATAGGTAGTATTTAATAAATCTTTTAATTTTTTATGGTATGGAAAGTAATATTTTAAAAGTCTTTTTCTTGCCATAGAGAAAGGATGTATATCTCCATAAATATCAATACCATTTGCAGATACCCTGGGTATGACTCCTAATCCATATCTAACTTTTAGAGATTTATTTTTAGAAATATAATTTGGAACATTAAAAAACATGTCTGAATCAATTTCTAATGGAGATCTATTTACATCTAGAAAAACTCTGGGAAAATTTGCTGCTATAAAAGGAACTCCTAAATTGGAAACCTTCCAGCAAATTTTATCAATTAGAGCATCTTCTGATTTTCTAAGTATATCTTTTTTAAGATGTGTAAGACTTAGGTCGACTGGAGAATAGAATCTTCCACTATGAGGAGATGATAAAACTACGGGATATATCTGGTTTTTAGGTTCGTAAAATTCTATTGGAGAAAATTCATCTTCAGACATATTAACCCTGTAAAGAGTAATTTAAAATTACAAATAGTATATTTCATAAACATTTTAATAGTTTAATAACATAATATTATTAATTAAATACTAGCTTATATATACATTTATTTTTTTCTTGTGTATTTTTTATATAAAACAATAATCTTTTTATATTTTATTGGGCGGTTAGCTCAGTGGGAGAGCACCACGTTGACATCGTGGGGGTCGGCAGTTCAATCCTGCCACCGCCCACCATTATAAAAAAGAGTTAAATAAAATAAAACTTATTATAAATTATATATCACTATGTAAAAAGTTTGATTTTTATTTTACTATAGTGCTTATGAGCTATTAATCTAATATAGGAATAAAATATGCTATCTAAAAAACAACTTAATGATTATGAAACTAATGGATTTGTTATACTTGATTATCAGCTGCCTCAAAATGACCTGGAAGAAATAAGATCTGCCAGTGATCGCGTAATAGCTAAGCACCCCCAGTATAGAGATTACTGCCCCATGTTATTAAAGTATGATTTACATTTTTTAAGTTATGCTAGAAATAAGAATATTTTAAATTGTGTAAAGCAAGTTTTAGGACCTGATGTTGCTCTTTGGAATCAAAGTTTTTTTGCTAAACCTGCAATAAATGGAAAAGCTACGCCATGGCACCAAGATGGACAGTATTGGCCTATTAGGCCTCTAGCAACTTGTACAGTATGGGTAGCCATAGATGATACAAATGAAGAAAATGGTTGTCTCGAGTTTATTCCAGGATCACACAAAAAAAAAGAAACTTTAAGTCATTATACAGATAACAATCCAAATTATACGCTAAATCAAGAATTAGAAAAATCTAATTATGACCCTGATAAATCTTTTAGCTTATGCTTAAAGGCAGGGCAAATGTCCATACACGATGTTTATCTAGTTCATGGATCAAAAGAAAATAAATCTAGTCATTCTAGAAGAGGTATGACTATGAGGTTTATGCCTACCACTTCCTACTTTGATAGATCTTTTGCACATAAGATTAGTATAGACACGGGAATTGATCATAGAGAACGTACACTTTTTTTAATGGCTGGAATTGATAAATCTGGTAAAAATGATTTTAGAATTAGAAAATAATTTCTAACCTAATAGGCCCAGGAAGCTTATAAATTTAACTTTCAAGCTATTTAGAAGGACTTTTTATGCAATACAAACGTTTAGGTAAAACAGGATTAAAAGTATCAGATATTTGTATGGGAACTATGACATTCGCTATGAAAGGTGGGTGGAGAAACTACGCATTAGGAATTGATGAAGCGAAACCAGTTTTTAAAAAAGCTTTAGACCTGGGAATTAATTTTTTTGATACCGCAGATGTATATTCTTTGGGATCATGCGAAGAAGTTACAGGAAAGCTACTCAATGAAATGACTAATAGAGAAGAAGTGGTCATTGCTACTAAAGTTTATGGTTCTATGAATGAAAACCCGAATATGTCAGGTCTTTCTAGAAAGCATATTTTCTCCGCTATAAATGCTTCGTTGAAAAGACTCAATATGGATTACGTGGATTTATATATCATTCATAGGTGGGATTACGAAACCCCAATCGAAGAGACTATGGAAGCACTAAATGATTTAGTTAAAATGGGAAAAGTAAGATACATAGGAGCCTCAAGCATGTATAGCTGGCAATTTTCTAAAGCACAGTCAATAGCAGAAAAAAATAACTGGAGTAAGTTTGTATCTATGCAAAATCACTACAACTTAATTTACAGAGAAGAAGAGAGAGAAATGATTCCTATGTGTATAGATAGTGGCATTGCTATTACACCATGGAGCCCACTTGCCAGAGGATTCCTGACCGGTAGTCGCTTTAAAGAAGGTGGTGGAAAAACACAAAGATCTAAAAATGATGATATAGCTGATAAAATGTATTATAATAAAACAGATTTTAAAATTTTAGATCAAGTTGTCTCAATAGCTAAAAAACTTAATATTCTCCCAGCTCAGGTTGCATTAGCCTGGATATTACAAAATAAAGCTATTTCAGCACCAGTTATAGGAGTATCAGACAGCGACCAACTTGTTGAATTGGTCAATACTTTAAACATTACTTTATCCACAATGGAAATTAAAAATCTAGAAAAGTTTTACCAACCTAAAAATATTACAGGACATAATTAAGTCTTAAGTTTATTAAAATAGTATCTCCCTTATACCATAGATAAAACATACAAAAAATAATTATGTCTTCTAAACATATAATCACTTTATAAAATTTTAAGCCAAAATAAATATGTATCCAGAACTATCAGATAATGAAAATCAACAAGAAACGACAGTCTTTAGGGATGTAATAATGTTGGCACTCGCAGGTTTTGTTTCCTTAGTAATACTTTTATTGCCATTTATAAATGAACCAACAGACAAAACAGAGGATCGAGCTGACCCCCCCGGAAATGTAATCATTGAAGCCTTCTGGCCTGAAAATAGAGATGTAGATCTTGACCTCTGGGTACAAGCACCAGAAGACATTCCAGTAGGATATTCAAATAGAGGAGGGCTTTATTTTAATCTACTTAGAGATGATTTAGGTAACTATAAGGATACTACTCCTATTAACTATGAAGTAGCTTTTTCAAGAGGAATAAATCCAGGAGAGCATATAGTCAATATCCATCTATATAGAGATGATAATATGGCATTTGAACCCTTTTTAGCTAAAGTATTAGTTACTATAGTAGACCCAGAAACAAAAATTAGAAATCAGATACTTGAAAGTGATGTTCGTGTATCAGAGCTAGGTGAAGAAATCACTGTATTCAGGTTTAAATTGGATGATAAAGGAACCTTAGATCAAAGTAGTATTAATAATGATTATATCCAACTAAGAAGTGGTCAAAAATAAAATTTAGCGCCAAGACTATAAAATTGTTTATTTTATTAACTCTAATATTTATTTTTGATAACTATCCGAATTGATAAAATATTTTTCTAATTTTTCATTTCTTTTTGCCCCAAAAAACCTGGCAAGATTATATTCCATATATGCATTTTCATAATCCTTATTTATAAAATAGCTTTCAGCTAGCAGCATTCTAGGTTTTTCCCATCTTCCGGATAGACTTTTTGATTTTACAAGTAATTTTATAGCCTTACTAATTTTTCTTTTTTCTTTAAGATATATAGCTCTATCTATATAAACACGAGAAAGAGGATTAATAACATCTATAGTTTTATATCTTTGAAAAATAGTTGTAAATTTTTTAGTAATATTATCACTTAAATCAGCACCATGTTTGTTAAAATCTCTATTACTCATAAATTTGATTACTGCTTTTGTTCCAGGATCTAAATTAAATCCAGCAAACCCTGAATCGTTCATTAAATAATTCTTTTTTTTATTATGCCAAGCACCAAAAAGATGAGCTAGCTCATGTGCTAGTATTATTGAGGAATCTTCGTGAAGAGAGAGTTTGTTATCTACAATCATCAATCTATCTGACAAAGTAGCAGATATTCCAGATCCCTTTATTACTTGACCTATATAAATAACACCTATTTCGCTATCCTTACATTCTACTCTATCTTTCATATCGACAAACATTTCATTTATCGAAAGTATAGAATTATTTGATTTTAAAGTTTTAAATTCATTAATATGAAATAATAATCCAAAATTTCCGCTGTAAAAACTATTTACTTTATTAAAGCTTTTATTGATTATCTCTTTCCAATTTTGAACAGAAATAAACTCCTCATCTACTATCACGCATACCTGAAGAATTCTCTTTTCTGAGGCGTAAATATCGTTTTTAAAATCAAAAACTAATAAGGGAATCCAAAACAAACTAAAC
>CAYMQD010000069.1:0-3449 GCA_964392475.1 uncultured Alphaproteobacteria bacterium | reverse complement strand
ATACACCGTTTTCAATAATATAATTTATTACTTGGTGTGATCAAAAACCGCTTTCAGATATTATATCTCTATTATCAGGTAAGTATTTTATTAATTTTTCTGTAGTAGATATATATATATATAAATTTTTTAGATTTCTATTATTTATACCTAAGAGGAGCGAAGGAATTTTTAATGCTTCTTCAAGTTCTTTTTTATTATGAACTTCTATAAGGACATCTAAACCTAAGGAATGAGCTATTGAAGAGAATTCTTTTGCCTCATTGGTTTCTAGAAGTGCCATAATAAGCAAAATACAATCAGCTCCAATATATTTTGATTCATATATTTGATATTTATCAATTATAAAATCCTTACGTAAAACTGGAATTGGTACAGCTTCTTTTACTTGCCTTATATAGAAGTCTTTTCCTTGGAAGAAGGGATTGTCAGTTAATACAGATATACATGCAGCTCCTGCATTATAATAGCTTTTTGCTATTAGTTTAGGGTTAAAATTCTCTCTTATAATCCCTCCTGAAGGACTAGCTTTTTTAATTTCTGTAATTAGTGCAGGAGATCCAGAGTCTATTTTTTTTGTTAGAGACGAGGCAAACCCTCTCGTTGGGCCGCAATTAAATGCTTTTTCAATAAGACTTTTTTCAGATAATTTTTTTTTTCTTTTAATTATATGTTCTTTTTTATGTTTATATATTTTTTCTAATATATCAGACATAATTGTTACCTATTTGAAATTTGAATTAATTTATTAAGTATATTTTTTGCTTTTCCACTATCTATGGATTCAATAACTTTTTGAGCTGCTTCTTTTAAATTATCTGCTTTTTCTGATATTAGTAAAGCGGCAGCAGCATTGAGTATTACAATCTCCCTAAAAGCATTTTTTTTTCCATCCAAAAGTGAAAGTATTGCTTTTGCGTTAGTTTTAGGATTTCCTCCTTTAAGTTCTTGAAGACTGTATAAATTTAAACCAGCATCTTGAGGAAGTAAGGTAGCTAATTTTATTGTTCCTTTTCGTAATGTAGCAACTTTATTAGGGCCAGTAACACTTAGTTCATCCATACCAGAGTGTCCATGAACGATCATAGCACTTTTACTTTTGAGGTTTTTTAATGTTTCGGCGAAGGGTAAAAGCCACTTCTCTTGAAAAACACCTATTAGTTGTATTTTAGCATCGGCTGGGTTTGCAAGTGGGCCTACTAGATTAAATATTGTTCTAAAGCCTAAATCTTGTCTCGCCGTTGCAACGTACTTCATGGCATCATGAAAATTTGGTGCCATCATAAAACATATTCCTAATTCTTCCAAAGATTGTTCGATTATGGATTTTCGTGCATTAATGTTTACACCTAATGCATGTAACACATCAGATGAACCTGCTTTTGATGTAATAGATCTGTTACCGTGTTTAGCTACCGGTATACCACAAGATGCGACAACTATAGCAGTAGCTGTAGAGATATTATATGTTCCGAGGGAGTCTCCTCCTGTACCACAAGTATCCAACGTTCCTATAGGAGACTTAATCTTACTAGCTCTATTTTTTAATGTGGTAACTGCACCTGTTAATTCAGTAGCAGATTCCCCTTTTAACTTTAACCCCATTAATAGTGCCCCTATTTGAGATAGGGATGCGTCTCCATTCATTATAATTTCAAATGTTTTTTTACTTTCATCTATAGATAATGTTTCATTTAAAGAAATCTTTTGAATAAAATATTGAAGTTTGGAAGAACTTTCTTTCATTTTCTTAAGACTCGCAAATTGAAATAAAGTTTTTTAATATTTCGTGACCATGTTGAGATTCAATACTTTCAGGATGAAACTGCAATCCAAATATAGGAAATTTTTTATGAGCTATTGACATAATTATTTTATCCTTACTTTCAGAGGTAATGTCTAAACATTTAGGAAGACTTTCACGTTCTACAATCAAAGAATGATATCTAGTAGCTTTAAAGAAGTTTGGTACGTTCATAAAAATTTTATCGTTATGATGTTTAATTGTGCAAACTTTTCCATGCATCACTTTGGGTGAAATTACTATTTTTGCTCCAAACGCATAAGCTATTGCTTGGTGACCTAAACATACCCCTAAAATAGGCACACTTTTATATAGAGCTTTCACTAATGAAACAGAAATTCCGGCACGATCAGGAGTTGAGGGGCCTGGTGAAATTATTATTCCTTTGGGGTTTAATTTTTCGATGTAACGTATATCAATTTTATCATTTCTTCTTACATCTACTTTTGCTCCTAATTCCTCTAAATAATGAAATAAGTTCCAAGTAAAACTGTCATAATTATCTATTAGAATATACATATTTATAAATTAATTTTCCAATTATACATTTTAATTCATTTTAAAGGCTTCTTCAGCAGCTCTAAATAATGCTTGTGCTTTATTATAAGTTTCTTGGTATTCTGAGTCAGGCTTACTATCCGCTACAATTCCACCTCCTGCTTGTACATACATAACTCCATTTTTTATAATCGCTGTTCTTAACGCAATGCATGTATCCATAGAACCATTGGCTGAGAAATATCCTACGCAACCTGCATATACCTCTCGGCCATCTTTTTCAAGTTCGTCGATTATTTCTAATGCTCTAATTTTAGGTGCTCCTGAGACAGTTCCAGCAGGAAATCCAGCCATCAAAGCATCTATAGCATCAAATTCAGGACGTATTTCACCTTCTACATTTGATACAATGTGCATTACATGACTATAATATTCAACAATCATTTTTTCAGTAACTTTTACTGAGCCTATTTTGGATACTTTTCCTACGTCATTTCTTCCTAAATCGAGAAGCATAAGGTGCTCAGATAATTCTTTTGGATCAGAAAGTAAGTCATTTCTCAAAAATTCATCTTCGGCAAGATTTTTTCCTCTAGGGCGTGTGCCAGCTATAGGGCGCACAGTTACTTTATTATTTCTTAGTCTTACCAAAATTTCTGGACTGGAGCCTACTACAGAAAAAATATCTTTATCAACATCAAAATCTAAAAAATATAAAAATGGTGAAGGGTTAAGTCGTCTTAGGGTTCTATATAAAGAAAATGGAGGGAGTTCAAAAGGAGCACTATATCTTTGCGACGGGACAACTTGAAATATTTCACCTTCTAAAATTAGTTTCTTCGCTTTTTCTATCATTTTGTAATAATCTAATCTAGTAATATTAGATTTTGGTTTAATTTTATTAAGTTTTTTATTTTTTATTTTTTGTATATTTATTTCTATCGGTTCTTTTAACTTTTCATAAGAATCTTTTATTCTATTAAGGGCATTTATATAGTTATTCTTTGGTTTTATATCTTCACTAGACCATATTGGTGCTACTAGCGAGATTACATTTTTTAAAGAGTCAAAAATTGCCATAACACTTGGTCTTATAAAGATTCCGTCTGGTAGTTTAAGTTTTGATGGATTAGAAGTTTTAATTTTT
>CAYMQD010000068.1:0-11478 GCA_964392475.1 uncultured Alphaproteobacteria bacterium | reverse complement strand
ACCTAAATTGACTAGTATGGGTAAAAGACATCCTGTAACTTCTGAATTATTGGGAGCAAAAAATGCTTCTAATAATTTACCTTCATGGGGTAACTGGTTCCGTTTAATTGACACAGTTCAACTAGGAGGCAAGGTGTTGTTACATGGCTCTAAAGAAAAATCCTTATTAGTATTAAAAAGGATAGGTAAAGGACGAGTTGCACAATTACTATCTGATCACTCATGGGTTTGGACAAAGAGCGAAAAAGATTCAGGACCACAAGCTGATTTATTAAGACGAATAGTTCACTGGTTGATGAAAGAGCCTGACCTTGAAGAAAACAGTATAAAAGTAACCCTTAATAATGGAAGGCTAGATATAGTTCGTAGGCACCTTGATCCTGGAAATATAGAAGCTAGAATAATATACCCTAATAAAAAAGAAAAAGTTATTAGTCTTCTAGACTTAGGAGACGGAAGATCAAAAGGGTCAATATCTGCTGATACTCCTGGAAATTATATAATTGAATCCAAAGGTAAAGTTACAAGCATATCTGTAGGCTCAATAGACCCCTTAGAAATGGATAATGTTTTATCCACAGATAAAATTCTTGGCCCTTTAGTTAGAGATACCGGCGGTAAGATTGTCTGGATAAAAGATGGAATACCAAATTTTAAAAGAATAAAAAATAACAACGATGCAACCTCAGAAAAATTGATGGGACTTAAGGATAACAAAAAATATTTAGTAACTGGATTACAAGAAAATTCACTTTTCCCTTGGTGGTTGTCCTTGCTTATTGCCAGCAGTACACTTTTAAGTTGTTGGCATAGAGAATCTACCTAAAATATAAAACATTTTTTGAATGAAAAAACAATTATTCCCAAACCTAAATATTGAAGAAGAATATAAAAATAAAGTTGTCTGCGGTGTAGATGAGGCTGGACGTGGGGCTCTCGCAGGCCCAGTGGTTGCTGCAGCAATAATACTTGATAAAAATAACATCCCAGAAGGTATAAAAGACTCTAAGCTTTTGTCTTCAAAAGCACGAGAAAAAATTTTTTATAAATTAAAAATATCTTCAATGATTGGCATAGGAATAATTGAATCAAATCAAATAGATGATTTAAATATTTTAAACGCTACTATTATGGCTATGGAGCATGCAATTTTAAAACTTAAAAAACAACCAGATCTTGCATTGATAGATGGAAATAGGGCGCCCAGTATAACTGTACCTTGTAAAACTATTATTAAAGGAGATAAGAAAGTTCTTTCTATAGCTGCAGCATCTATCGCAGCAAAATATACTAGAGATAAGATTATGAATAAACTTGCGTCAAAATGGCCATATTACAGCTGGGAAAAAAATTTAGGATATGGTACAAAGCACCATGTAGAAATGATTTATAAGAATGGTGTCTCTATTTATCATAGAAAAACTTTTAAACCTATTTCTATAATATTAAAAAATAATACTGAAAAAAAATTTAATTAGAATGCATATTCAATAAATTATAAAATGAAAAACAAATTTAATATTAAAAATAACCCTCCATCAGCAACTTATTACTTGGGAAACTGCGTAGACATTATGTCAGAATTACCAAACTCTTCAATAGATATGGTGTTTGCTGACCCGCCTTACAATTTACAACTTGGTGAAGGCCTTACACGACCAGATTCTACTAAAGTAAATGGAGTCAATGAAGAATGGGATTTTTTTAAATCATATAAAGAGTATGATGACTTTACCGTTTCTTGGCTTAAAGAAGTAAAAAGAATTTTAAAGCCAAAAGGGACCATATGGGTAATAGGAACATACCATAATATATTTAGAATAGGAAAAACTATACAAGACTTAGGATATTGGATTTTAAATGATATTACTTGGAGAAAATCTAACCCAATGCCTAACTTTAGAGGCACACGTTTTACTAATGCACATGAAACAATTATTTGGGCTCAGCATTCCAAAAGAGAGAGCTATACATTTAATTATAGAGCTATGAAAGCTCTCAATGAAGATATACAAATGAGTTCGGACTGGCTAATTGGAATTTGTATCGGCCAAGAAAGAATCAAAAACACTCGAGGTCAAAAGGCTCATCCAACCCAGAAACCAGAAGCCTTATTACATAGAATAATTTTAGCCTCGACAAATTCAAAGGATTTAATTCTAGATCCATTTTTTGGTACTGGAACAACTGGAGCTGTAGCAAAAAAGCTAGGTAGAAAGTTTATAGGGATTGAAGAAAATAAAGAATACCTTAAGCTAGCACAGCAAAGAGTTAATGCTATCAATAAACCTTCAGAAAACACCCTGCAAATAACAACTTCCTCTAAGAGCTTACCTAGAATACCTTTCGGTATGCTAGTAGAAAATGGAATGCTCAAACCAGGATCAATTTTAAATGATGAATCAGGAAAACATAAAGCACTAGTTAGAGCAGATGGAAGTATTTCTTCAAAAAACTTTTCCGGCTCTATACATAACGTAGCAGCTTCCATCAAAGGTATTCCTAACTGCAATGGCTGGTTATTCTGGCATTTTAAGGATAGAGGTAATAATATTCTTATCGATAACTTAAGAAAGTCTATTAGAAAAAAATACTTAAATAAAATTAATTGATTAGTATTTAAGATAAAAGATTTAAAACTTTTTTCATCAAAGAACTTATTTCTTTCTTCTCCAGAGAATCTCTAGCAACCCAACATCCAGAAGGTTTATTTTTATCCAAAACATTTCCACAAAATATTTTTAATTTTAACGTAAAATGACTGAACTTATAATTTACTTCTTCCTTGTGCTTGATCCAATGAATTTTTAGCGGAAATTTCTCTTTATAATTATTAAAAATATCTTTACTTTTGCTCCATTGGGGACCTGGAAGAAAAAGCGTTCCTCCTAACATGCCCTTATTTGGTAATCTTTCAATATAAATATTTCTCTTTTCATCAAAAATAGCGAATACTAGGCCATACTTGATTACTTTCTTCTTTTTATAAGTTATAACCTTAGGAAATTTAATATTATCTAAACGTTTAGAAATACAATATTTGATGCAAGGGCAAATGCTACACTTAGGTTTATTAGAAATGCATATAGTTTGACCTAATTCCATAATTGCCTCTGAATAATCTCCTGGTCTGTTTTTATCCATTAAGTCTTTTGCAAACATTTTTATTTTTTTTTGATTGTTCTCCTTAATATAAAAAAGTCTTGAGATTATTCTAGTTACATTAACATCAATTACAATTGCTTCCTTTTTATAGGCAATAGCTAATATAGCAGATGCAGTATATTGGCCAACTCCAGGTAATTTCATTAAATCCTTTTCATTGTCAGGTAGATTTCCTGCAAAATCTTTTACTATAATTTTAGAAGCCGCATGTAAGTTTCTCGCCCTACTGTAATATCCAAGCCCAGACCATATCTGTAAAACTTCACTCAATGAAGCCTTGGAAAGAATAAGAATATTGGGCCATTTAGTCATAAATTTATTAAAATACGGTATTACTGTACTTACTTTTGTTTGCTGAAGCATAATTTCAGAAATCCATACTTGATAGGATCTTTGTATGTTTTTTTGTTCTTGTCTCCATGGCAAAAAACGGCGATGATTGTCAAAGTGTGATAGTATTATTTTGCCAATAATTTTTGAGTTTGTTGTTTTTTTTTCTACTGCAGTCATTTTTATGTTCTAGATTATTGAAAGTATTTATAAGATTATGTCATTAAAAAGATTAAAAAAGAATTATCCTTATAAAAATCTAAATCCTAGATGGTCAAAAGGGCTTAGAAGTATAAAGTTAGCCTCTAATAATATAATTAACCCTATATTTTCTAAGAGAAGTTTTAAATATTCTTCCATATATAGAGACTGGTCCCTAATAGTTGGCAGCGAGTTTGCAAAATATACACTTCCAAAAAGCATTTCATCTTACGGCACTCTAACAGTATATGTTGACCCAGCTTTTGCTATAGAATTTCAACATTACAGTCCTATCGTTTTAAGTAAAATATCTGAAGTATTTGGTATAAATAAAATAAAGAAAATAAAATTATTTCAAATAGAATTGGCTCAAAATAATAGAGATAACCCTCAAAATAAAAAAAAACTTGAAAGGATTACACTTAGTTACAAAGAAAGTATTCATCTTGATAATGTATTAGTAAATACTAAAAATGCTCGCTTAAAGTCTGCCTTAAAGAATCTTGGGTCGACAATTAAAAATAGTAATAAAAATAAAGCTTAATAATAAGATAAAAACTAACAATGCAAATTATAAGGAAATTTAATGAATATGTTTAGGTTTTCAGGAATTCTACTTAGTTTCGCAAATTTACTAATTTTTTCAATTACATTTAACTTACATGCAGCAGATGATAATAACAGATCAAGTATCTTAATAGAGAGAACACTTGGCTCTGATTCTGCGCCGAATGAGTTAGTAGAATATGCTTCTATGTCTTGTCCTCATTGTGCAAAGTTTCATAATGAAGAAATGGAGAAAATAGTTAAAGAATATGTCAATACAGGTAAGGTAAAATATATATTTCGTGATTTTCCTCTGGATAGAGCGGCAATGTTAGGATCAATGGTTGCCCAATGTCAGAATGAAGAAAGATATTTTCCTGTATTAAATGCATTATTTCGCCAGCAAGAAAAATGGATTTTTTCTGAAGACATCACTGATTCAATTCATAAAATTTTAAAGCAGTATGGAATAACTTTTAATGAAATTGAAGACTGTTTAAAAGAAACAGACGAAAATAAAAATAGATGGGAAAAAATACTAGAAACACGCCTTAAAGGTCAACAAATGGGAGTTGACGCTACCCCAATGTTTTTTGTTAATGGAAAAAAAGTTGAGGGTAAATTTAATTCAGAAACACTGAAAAGTTTGATAGAATAATTATTTCCTTATTTATCTATTGGTAGTATATTTAGTATATGTAGTGTATAATATATACAATGGATAGTGTTTAAGTATAATTATATTTTGATATAGGATTCTGCGGAGTGTTTGTTGCATTTTTCAAGCTTTAAGTTGTCTGGATTTAAATCATTTGTTGATACGGTTGAATTAAAAGTAGATTCAGGCCTAACTGGCATTGTTGGACCTAATGGTTGTGGTAAATCAAATTTAGTAGAAGCACTCTCATGGGCTATGGGTGAAAATTCTCCTTCAAGTCTTAGGGCGGGAGCTATGGATAACGTTATTTTTGCAGGTTCTACTGATAGACCTCAAAGAGATGTAGCAGAAGTTACAATTTTAATCGATAATGCTAATAGGCAAGCTCCTGCACAGTGGAATAGTTAAGAAACATTAGAAATTAAAAGATCTATACAAAGAAACGAAGGTTCAACTTATAAAATTAATAATAACGAAATACGGGCACGAGATGTGCAAACTTTGTTTGCTGATGCCGCAACAGGAGCTCATTCAAATACAATAGTTAGCCAAGGCCAAATTTCAAACCTTATAAATATAAAACCTACTGAAAGAAGAATAATATTAGAAGAAGCTGCAGGTATAACTGGCATACATACTAGAAGAAGAGAAGCTGAGTTAAGGTTAAAGGCAGCAGAAACAAATTTAGATAGACTTAACGACATAATTGAAACCTTAAAATCTCAGCTTTCAAATATTAAAAAACAATCTCGCCAAGCTACAAGGTATAAAAATATTGCGAGTCAAATACGCTTAAGCGAAGCTATAATATCCTTTTATCGTATTGAAGAAGTTAAGGATGAACAAAAAAAAGCTCAAATTTCACTTAAAGATTCTCAAAAACGTTTAATACAATTAACAAAAGAATCTACTGAATCTAGTACTTTAGTTTCAAACTATTCAAATAAAATACCTATATTAAGGAGACAACAATCGATAGATTCTGAATCTTTACAGAAACTTAAAACAGCTTTAGACATGATTGATATTGAGAACACTCGTGTAACCAACGAGTCAAAAAACATATCAGAATTGTCTTATCAGATACAAGAAGATATAAATCGTGAAAATAGAAATATTGCAGATTCAAATAGTAACCTAAACGAATTAAAAAATGAATATAAAAATCTAAAAGAAAAAGAATTGAAAGATTATGCTGACCTAGATTCAAGTGTTATAAAATTACAAAAAGTTAAGAAAAAACATTCGCATGCTGAAAGGTTACATGAAGATTCTCAAAAAAGTCTAAATATTTTTGAAACTCAAAAATTTTCCTATTTAAGTAAAATAGATGAAATTAAAGAAAACCTATTAAAATTAGCTTCTAAAGAAAAAGATCTTAAAGTTGAGGAAAGACAGCTTTTATTAAAAAATAAAAATTTTACTCACCTTTCAATATTAGATAAAAGAATTGAAGAATCTTTAGAAAAGATACAGAAACATGAAAGAATTTATAGTCAACATGAGTCTGAGTATTCTGATTTAAACCTATCATTAACTCAAACACATAATTCGCTTCAAGATGCATTAGTATTACTAGCGTCCAAGAATAATCTAGTTTTGAGAATTGAAGCAGAGATTGATGCCCTTCAAGCGCTAACAAAAACTTCTAAAGAACATTCATTAAGAAATAAAATAAAAGTTACTAACGGGTACGAATCTGCCCTAGCTGCTGCAATCGGATCAGATCTTGAGGCAAGCGAGCTAGAAAAAAAACCAATATACTGGTCCTATATAAAATTTAACAGCTTACCTTCTTTGCCAAAAAATATAGAACCACTTTCTAAGTTTGTTAAGTCTCCCAAAGTACTTACTGCTCGTCTTTCACAAATTGGTATAACTCACGAAAAAGAAGGACCTAAACTACAAAAATTACTCTTACCTGGTCAAAAGTTGGTAAGTAAATCAGGTGCTATGTGGCGTTGGGATGGATTAACTTATTCAACTGAAGCAGAAACAACAGAAAAAAGAAGAACTTTAGCTCATTTAAAACTTAGTGAGTTAAATAAACAACTTAGTTCTGCCATTCAAGAAAAAGATGAAAAAGATAAAAGCGTTAATTTATTAAAAGAAAAACTAAATAAATCTCAAAATAATTTGAATAAAATATCTCAAAATACAAATAATTATAAAAATCTCATAACAAAATTAAGGAATGAATACAATACGTATAGAGATAAATTAGCTGAGGAACATTCCAAAAATAATGAACAAATTACTCGTGTTAAGGTGATTAAAAATTCCCTAGAGACTATTTTAGTAGATAAAGAATCTAATAAATCTTCATTGATAATGGCAGAGAAAGAACTTAAAAAACTTGATGACACAAAACTTCTGAAAAAGAAAACTCTAAGTTTAAAAAATTCTGAAAGTCAAGCTCGAATTGAATTAGAAGAAGCTATAGCTAAATATAGTATTGATACTGAAACTTCTGTATCTATAAAATCAAGAATTGATGTTATTTCAAACCAAATAAATACTTGGAAATCTAAATATAATGAGAGCCAAAAACACATAAAAACTTTATTAAATCGATTAACGCTACTAAAAGATAAGTTAAGTGAACTTGATAAAAAACCTGATGATTTAAACTCTAAAAGAGAAGTAATACTTAACCAGCTAGATGATGCAGTAAAAAAATTAAATCAGTCAAATGACAATCTTATTCAGACCGAAAGAACTTTAAATGTATCCGAATCTAAGGAAAAAAATATTCAAGAAGAAGTCAGCCTTGCCCGAGAAGAGAAAGCAAGGTGTGAAACGATGGAAAAACAGTCATATGAAAGAATAATTATAGAAAAAGAAAGATTAAAGGAAAAGTTAAATTGCCAGCCGCATGAACTGCATGAGATTATTGGTATAAATGATTTATCTCTTATGCCTGAAAAAGAGTCTATTGAAATTAAGCTGGAAAGATTATTCAGAGAACGCGAAAGACTAGGATCTGTTAATTTAAGAGCTGAAGAAGAAGCTAAAGAAATTACTTCTAAAATATCTGAACTTGAACTAGAACATAAAGAATTATTATTAGCTGTTGGCCATTTAAATCAAGGTATTATTAATCTAAACAAACAAGCCAAAAATCAACTAAAAAATGCTTTTGAAAAAGTAAATAATAACTTTTTAAAACTTTTTAAGAAACTTTTCGGAGGTGGGCATGGCCATTTAGAATTAATTGATAAAGAAGATCCACTTAATTCTGGTTTAGAGTTAATGGTATCTCCACCTGGAAAAAAATTACAAAAATTATCTCTATTATCTGGAGGTGAACAAGCACTAACGGCTTTAGCTCTTGTGTTTTCAGTATTTTTAGCCAGACCATCTCCTATATGTGTATTGGATGAAGTCGATGCCCCCCTTGACGACAACAACGTAAATAGGTTTTGTGACTTACTTGAGAATATGTCACAAAATAATGATACAAAATTCCTAGTAATTACACATAATAGCCATACTATGGCTAGAATGAACAGACTATATGGCGCTACAATGTTAGAACCTGGTGTATCTAAGCTTGTATCTGTAGACTTAGAGCAAGCAATTGAACTTAGAGTAGCCGAATAAAATATAGTTAACAAATATAATGCATATACCATACATTTTCTTTACACTTTTGCAAAATAGATGGTTATAAATCTACTCATGCTTATACTGGCAGAGGATCATATGAAAGATAACGATCAGAATAAATATGATAAAAGTATAAATAAAATAGCTGATATAGAAAATAAAATAAATTCTATTAAATCTAAGCATAAATTAATAGATAAAGACAATGTTAAACCTAATTTAAATAATTCACAATTAGGCCAAACAATGCAAATAGGGATTGAAATGGCTGTAGGAATTTCTTTAGGTGGATTTGCTGGTTTTCATATAGATAAATGGCTGGATTCTTCACCCATAATGTTTATAGTATTCTTTTTTTTAGGAGCTTGCTCTGGTATGCTTACCTCTTATAGAACAATTAAGAAATTGGGCTTATCTCCTATAATAAACGATACAAACAAAAAACAAAAAAATAGGAAAAATAACATTGGCTAAAGATACAAATAATAATGAAGTACATGGCCCACTGCACCAATTTGAAATAAATGAAATATTGCCTATTGAAATTATGAATATAAATATATCGTTTACTAATTCTTCTTTATGGATGATGATATCTATACTTTTAGCCTCATTTATTTTTATTTTTGGGATTAGAAAAAGTTCTTTAGAACCTAGCAGATGGCAAGTATTAGTAGAAATGAGTTATGAATTTATTGCTAATATGATTCGAGATAATGTGGGATCTTCAGGTAGACCCTATTTTCCTTTCATATTTACAATATTTATATTTATTCTATTTGGAAATGTGCTTGGTATGGTTCCTTATAGTTTTACTTACACAAGTCACATTGCTGTTACATTCTCGTTGGCCTTAGTGATATTTTTAGGAGTAACATTAATAGGTATTATTAAACATGGTTTTAAGTTTCTTAAGTTCTTTGTCCCATCTGGCGTTCCTAAAACATTACTTCCTTTGTTGATACCTATAGAAATTATCTCATATTTTATAAGACCTGTGAGTCTCAGTCTTAGATTATTTGCCAATATGATGTCATGACATACAATGATGAAAGTCTTTGCTGGATTTGTTTTTATGTTAGGTATATATGGAGGCTGGGCACCACTTAGTTTTATTGTAATACTTACTGGCTTTGAAATAATGATTGCTGCTTTACAGGCATATGTATTTACTATATTAAGCTGTCTTTATTTAAATGATGCATTGCATTTGGAACATTAATTTTTTATTATTTTTTAAACTGAAAGGATTAATTAAATGGAACCTGAATCTGCAAAATTAATAGGTGCCGGACTTGCTACAATAGCTCTTGCTGGTGCTGGAATTGGAATTGGAAATATTTTTGGAAGTTATGTGTCTGCTGCAATAAGAAATCCATCAGCAGCTCCTAAAGTATTTGGAAATGTTCTTTTAGGATTTGCTCTTACTGAAGCTATAGCTTTATTTGCATTACTTATAGCATTCTTAATACTATTTGGTTAATAAAATATTTTTATGAAATATTATTTTTTTTATGCGCTTTTTGTTTGTATTATTCCTGTTTCTGCCCTAGCAAAAGCAGGAATGCCGCAACTGGAAATTTCATCTTATAGTTCGCAAATATTTTGGTTAGTTATATCGTTCTTTTTTTTATATTTTATTATGTCTAATATTGTTTTGCCTAGAATAGGAGAAGTTTTAAAGCATAGACGTGATAAAATAACTAGCGATTTGGATAAAGCTGAATCGCTCAATAAAGAGGCTTCATTAGCTTTAGAAAGTTTTAAAGAAGAAATTGAGAAAACCAAAATACATACAGAAAACTTGATACGCCAGTCTAATATTGATATGGCTGCTGAAGTAGCTTCTGAACTAGAAAGTGTCAAAAAAGAAATAAACCTAGATACAGAAAAATCAGAAGCTAAGATAAATGAAGAAAAGGATAAAATTTTAGATTCTATGTATGATCATTGTATTCCTATTGTAGAAAATATAGTAAAACAGGTTTCTGGAAAAACTGTAAGCAAGAAAAAGATTTTAGAAGCACTAGAATCGCTACAACAAAATAAAGAAGCTTAAAATATGAACATATCCTTTGAGATGCCGGAGACTTGGGTTGCCATTGCTTTTATAATATTTCTTATATTATCAGGTAAAAAAGTATGGAAAGTAATTACATCTCTTCTAGATAAAAAAATTGCTGAAATAAAAAAAGAGTTAAGCGAATCCCATCGTCTAAGTAATGAAGCTCAAGCAATTCTAAATGTTCAAAATAAAAAATTGAGTAAACTTGAGGAAGAAAAAAATAGATTGTTACAAGAAGCAGAAGATAAAATACTACAAATTAGTGAAAAGAATAAGAAAAGAATTATGTTAGATATAGAAAGTTTTAAATCTTTATCACATAAAAAAATTAGGAGAACTGAAGAAGAAGCAGTAAAATCGGTTCAAAAAGTTCTTACAGAAATATCACTTAAGGCTTCTGAAAGAGTAATAAATAATGCTCTAGATAAAGATTCATTAAATGAATTTCAAAGGGACTCTATAAAAAATTTAAAGTCAGAATTAAACCTTAAAAGTTAAATACTTATTTTTAATATAAGAACTAGTCGGGCTCCCAAACTAATTTTAGATTTCTAGCAGCGCCTACTTCATCTAATCTCTTTATATTTAAGGATAAAGGGGCATTTTTAAACATTAATGTTTCACCATTCTTTGCTTTTCTAGCTAAATTTATCATTTTATCAGCAAATTCATCCAAAGTTTCTAAACTCTCTGTTTCAGTAGGTTCTATAAGTAACGCTCCCTTAACAACTAAAGGAAAATACATAGTAGGTGGGTGATAACCTTCGTCAATCATAGCTTTAGCAAAATCTAGAGTACTTATATCTGTATCCTTAAGAAAATCATCAGAAAACAAACATTCATGCATACAATTTCCATCAAAGCCTGGGCTTAATTCATTAGACAATCTTTTTAATAAATAATT
>CAYMQD010000067.1:0-2615 GCA_964392475.1 uncultured Alphaproteobacteria bacterium | reverse complement strand
AATCAGTTCGAAAAAGGAAAGTTTTAGCAATTATAATTTTTCAGAACTTTCAAATAGAAGTCTATTGCAAAAATGCAATATTTTATTCTTCACAATCTTTTTATATTTATTTGGATTAACGTTAACAAATGTGCCCTCAGTTTTTGCTCTGGACCTGGATGAGGATGTTTGTCCTAAGCATACGAGAGGAGCAGATGGTAGCATTGAGTGGCTCAATCCAAGACCAAAGAAAGAACGCATCTCTTGCTACAAGAATTTTGCTAGATCACTTCAAAGTGAATTAAAGGCGACACCTAGAATAGGGGGCAGACATATCTTAAAAAGGCAAAGTACGATGTTCAAATCATTTCCTCTAATTAACTGCGAAAGTGAAAATTGTTGGGAAAAGGCAATGAATAAAGAAAATGAGAAATGTGATAAAAAATTGTGGGAGTTTGGTGAGGGCGCGGTGTTGACTTGTTACGAAGATTTAGCTGTGGCACTACAAGACGAATTTACCTTAAGGTCCTTTGAGCGGCGGACAGATGAGGAAATAGCAAATGATGCAAAGAAGATACAGACACAGCTCAAAGGAGGGCAAGTTTACCGTAACGTCCGATGCATCCCCAACTCGCTTGGGTGTGATAGTACTGGGTATTTAGAAGGTATTACTAGCCCAATAAGTGGTCCGTGTTCCAACTTTTTGTCGCATGGTGGAATAATTGGAGGTCTACACGATCAGGCCGTTGAAGCGTGCACAGAGGGAAATCAATCAGCACTGGAGAAGCTGGGAATGCATAATTATCATTCAATGATTGATGACTGTAATAAAGAGGAAAAATTTTCTTTGCGGCAAGATGGAATACATTTATCCGATATGAAAATAGCCCCTACCACAAATTTTTCCAAAGAAATGTATTTCCAGAAGAAGAGAGCGTGTAAAATACGTGCCGCTTGCAAATTCTTTAAGGATGCGCCGGACTACGTACGTGCGTTTGATTTTTCGGATGGGACATATGAATCAAAGCAGCCTGGCTCGATGACCGAGATGTGCGAAGTCCTTACGACCAACCAATTACACGCGGACAGTTGCGATAATGAGTCACGCCCGAAGGGCACCAAGAGATTTTGGACGTGCCCCACAGCATGCTATACAGTACATGACGGTGTTTTAGAATGGCATGAATGTAAAACAGTCACCGAGGAGGATGCGAAAAAAACAAAGATTGTTGGGAGGCTGTTGTTAGGACCACAGTTGGGAAGTTTAATGGGAAACCCGCAAGATTCGGGCAGGCCCGAGGGAACCGCATTGTCCGAGCAGGACATTATCGATTTAGGGTTGAAGGCAGCCTTGCAAAGGCACTTAGTGTTCAAGAAGAACAAGGCAATAGAAAATAAGAAGAGGTCTCAATCAGAAGCAAAGTTAAAGGCAGTAGAAGAAGAGAAAAAAGCTGAAAAAGATGCGATTGCCTCAGATGAAAAAACAAAGAAAATAGAACATCAGAAAATTTCTAGAAACCCAACGAAACTAATAAGAAGTTATACTAAGCATATAGCTATAACAATATCGAGATCTAAAAGATATCCAGAAGCAGCAAGAAGAAAAGGGATAGAAGGGGAAGTAGTTGTTGAATTTACCATCTTAAAAACGGGTGAACTTGGAAAAATTAAAGTGATTAAATCCTCTAATAATATTTTAACTAAGTCCGCTGTTGCAGCCATAAAGAAAGCTGCTCCCTTTCCAAAATTTCCAAAAGAAATTAATAAAGAAACTATTAATTTTAGAATTCCATTTATATATAACTTAATCTGATCGTATTAAAAAATAACCTCATACCTTATATAAACCAAACGGTCTATAAAAGAGATTATTTGTCAAAGTGATGGATCATGGAACTTGAGAATAAAACTATGAAGAAACTTGTTTAGAATTAAAGTAAATTAAAAACCGATATTATTGGGTAAGGGTGTTATGAAAAGGCTTAAAGAAATTTTAATTTTAATCATTATAACTCTTGCTTCCGGTTGTTTTAGCCCACCTAATACCCGTTTAAACACTTATCCAAAGGCTGTATATACAGAACGTGGTTCGCACTCTAATGGTCATCTAGGTTGTTATTTCCTGTCTCAAACTGCTTTAACTGAAAACAATAATTTTCTTTTAGATTTCAAAAGAGACCATGCTTACACCTCTAAGGGTGAACACTGTAGATGGGGTATGCGCCTTTTGTCTATTGAAACAGTACCAGGTGATGGTGTTGTTCAAGTATTTGGGGTTAAGAATTCATACATGACTTATCCCTACAATTGGTTCTCAGTCGAAATAAAACCATATGTCCAATATATAAACCTAACCATTAAGAATACAGATGGTTTATTTAGAAAAGTTTCATTTAATCTGAAAGAACCAATGAGACTTGCAAAACTTGAAATTGACAATTGGCAAACATCACTAAATGCAAAGAACGATTCTAATGCGAGTAACACGTTTAGCACAACGATAAAACCTAAACCTTTACCGACTGCCAAACAACTTCCTAAAGCAAATCCCTCAATAATCCAGACCGAACAATCTTCCATACCTGACAAACTAAAATACTCTGGCACTGGTTTTATGTTTGGGAGTAAAGACTATG
>CAYMQD010000066.1:0-8067 GCA_964392475.1 uncultured Alphaproteobacteria bacterium | reverse complement strand
TCCATTTCTGGAAACATGGTAAGAACGGCATACATTACTGGTATATTGTCTACTATTGCTGAAAGTATACCAACTAATATATTTGCTGTAGTAGGCCCTAATCCTTCATAAAAATATTCCGCAGAATATGCTAAGTATCCGAAAACAGATAATCCACCCACACACATTAAAACACCATAAAAGAATAACAAAGTATCCCATTCTGCTTTTCCAACTTTTCTAAAAATATCAAATACCTCTGATTCGGTATTTTTTCCAGCCATTAAGGCTGCTTTTTTACCTGCTTTTTTGAGAAAGAATCCATAAATTCCTAATACCCCTAAACCTGTCATCATTCCAAAAACTGGTGGCAAATGAAATAATTGATGAGAAGTTACAGTAAAGGCAATAGTCAATAGAAATAAAAATATAATATTTACAGCACCTTCTTTAAGGTGCACTACATCTTTAGCAACTGCCGGTTTCTCACTGGGAATGGCAAAATGCATTATAACTGCTGGAATAATAAAATTTATAACTGAAGGTACAAAAATTCCAAAAAATCCAAAAAATCCTATTACTCCCTTTTGCCAAACCATTAAAGTTGTTATATCACCAAATGGGCTAAAAGCTCCTCCTGCATTAGCCGCTACAACTATATTTACGCATGCAATGCTAATAAATTTTGCATTCCCTTTACCTACAGCCAACACTACTGCACACATCAATAATGCCGTAGTTAAATTATCTGCAATTGGAGATATAAAAAATGCTAAAATACCTGTAATCCAAAATACTTTTTTAAAGTCAAATCCTTTAGATACAAGCCAATATCTAAGATATTCAAAAACATTTCTCTCTGTCATGGAATTAATGTAAGTCATTGCGACTAATAAAAAGAGAAATAATTCTGCAAATTCCAAGAATGTATGTTTAAAAGCATAGTTAACTCCATCTATATTGCCAGAATCCTTAGCTGCTACTGCGACTAAAAACCATATAATACCTGCAGCTACTAGTACTGGTTTAGATTTTCTTAAGTGGGTAAATTCCTCCACCATAACCAAACTATATGCAATAACAAAAACTATCAGACCGACAATAGCAATGTGAGAATCAATAATCTTTAAGTTTAGTAAAGCAGAACTTTCAGCTGCAAATGACACTGTAGGAATCATAAAAAATGTAAGCAATAAAGATATCTTTTTTAAAAGTCGCAATTTTAATCTCCTAGGTAGAATAAACTATGATCTATATGATACTATTTATAAAAAAATATAATCAAATAATATTTATGACACAAGACAAATGAATAATATTATTAGCCAACTTGACCACATAACTATACTAACAAATAAACTTAACGAATCTATAGAGTTTTACACTAAAATATTTGATTTGAAAATAGCTGATTGGAGACCTAATTTTTCCTTTTCAGGCGCTTGGTTATCTGTACAAAATAATGCAATTATACATCTAGTAGAAGTAGGGGAATTATACAGAAATACTGGAAATATTGATCATGTTGCTTTACAGGGGAAGGATTTACCAGCTTTAAAAGAAAAGCTAAAATCACACAAAATTAAATTTCTCGAAAAAGAAACGCCAGATAATATGAACTGTCAAATTTTTATAACTGACCACAATAATGTAAAAATTGAAGTTACTTTTCCAATTTTACAATACTAATTTTTTTCTTTTCTCTATAGATTTTAAAATTGTTCTTTGTTCATCTTCGGAGTAGGAAGGCCACAACGCTACTTCCTTACTTGTTCTAAGGCATCCCATGCATATATCTAGAGTAATATGCAACTGACATACCCCCACACATGGAGACAAAAGCTTTTGTGATTGTTTATTTATGTTACTCATTAATACATTTAAAAAAAGGTGGCATAAGTTTCCTTAGCCACCTTTTTAAAAAATTTACGCTATTATTAACTTTCGCGCATCGCTGCCTTAACCTTTTCAGGCGTTATTGGCAGAGAACGTACTCTCGCACCCGAAGCACTATGAACAGCGTTTGCTACAGCTGGACCTATTACTGTAACTGCTGGCTCACCTGTACCTGCTGGATAATGACCATTTTGAATAATGACTACATCCAGTTCAGGAGCTTGATTAATTCTCATAGGCATCCAAGTATCAAAGTTTGTCTGCTCTATAGAACCATTCTTCATGGTTATATCATCGTAAAGAGCTATAGATAAACCATAGAGTGTAGAACCTTCAATTTGAGCTAAAGCCCCATCAGGATTAACTGCAGTTCCGATATCCATTGCGATAGTCACTTTTTGAGGAGTAACTTCACCTGTTTTAGGATCAACATGAACTTCAGCTACACAAGCAGTCCAAGTTGGAGACCCTCTTTCCTGAGATGAAACACAAGAAATACCCATTCCTACATTATCACCTAATGGTTTAACACCATATCCAGCACGTCCCGTAGCTACTAATAGTGCATTACGCAATCTATTTGCTCCACCTACCGTGTTTGGAGGTTCTCCTACGTTTTTACCTACAGCAGCCAAATGATCTAGACGGAAATCCAAAGGATCTTTTCCAACTTTCCTAGCCATTTCATCTATAAAGCTCTCAACAGCCCAGAATGTCCAAGCTGGCGCAACAGATCTCAACTGTCCTGCTGGAGTTGCACTATCTGCCAAATCATTACTGATAGAGCGAACATAGTGGTTAGGGATATTATACCAGTGATCAGACCCATTGGTTGAGAACTGGTCAATCTTACCCTTCTTATCAACAGATTCTGCAAGAAATCCTGGTGCCATTCTTTCAGTTGCCCATCCAGAACAAACATCATGCTTCATTGTATCCATTTGACCACCTGCATTAACACCCCCTTCACAAACTTGGTGTGTAACAGAACGATGGAAGTCAAATTGCATGTCCAATTCGCGTGTAAAAATTAGCTTGACAGGACGGCCAATATGTTGAGCAGCAAGAGCAGCTGGTATCATAGCATCAGGCTCTAGACGGCGCCCAAATCCTGTTCCGGCATATTGCTGATGATGAACTACATTTGCTGGCTCTACGCCAAGTGCAGTTGCAGTCATACCAGTGCAACGCCCTGCCCACTGACAAGCAGTAAACAGATGCCAAACACCATCTTTTTCCATAGCAACACAGTTCATTGGTTCCATTAGCCCATGATAAGCTAAAGCTGTGGTATATTCAGCCTTGTGAGTAGTAGCAGCATTCTTCATACCACCGTCCACATCACCTTCAAGGACCCAAGTAAAACCAGATGAAGGATCTTTTTGTGCATCCCTCGCATGCTTAAGTATAGAATCAGACGATACTTTCTGGTTTGGACCTTTATCCCAATCAACTTTCATTGCAGCTGCAGCTTTTTCAGCGGCCCAATAAGTTTCACCAAGGGCTATAACATAACTAGTATTTACAGCGGTCTTGTCCTCACGTGCTACATATACCCCAACATATCCATCAATAGTTTTAGCTGCTGAATCATCAACTTTTTTAGGAACTGCACCAAATCTTGTTGGCCAGGGAACAATACGTCCATATACCATATTAGGAACAAAAACATCTATCCCATATCTAGCAGTACCATTAACTTTTTCAGGAATATCTAAAGCTGGAACTGAAGTTCCTACCAGACTATATTCTCCAAATTTCTTTAGTTGAATAGCCTTAGTTTCTTCTTCAGTAAATGTTCTATCAATAGTTGTTCTGCTCAATATATCAGAATAACTCATTGATGAGTTAGAACCTGCGTGTGACACAACACTGTTTTTAGCTGAACACTCGCTAGCTGGAACTCCAAGCATTTTTGCCCCTGCTTCAACAAGAGCTATACGCGCCGAAGCACCTATTCTAGAATTACGATCGAACGTCCAGTTTACGGACCATGATCCACCAGTTATCATTAATCCCCATTTTTCATGAGAATCAGGATAATCAATACGAACATCATTCCAATCGATTTCAAGTTCTTCAGCTACAGCTTGGGCCAATGCTGTTCCTACATGCTGACCTAATTCTGTTTTAGTTATATGAACAGTAGCGATACCATTAGGTTCCATAGTCAGAAATAGACTTGGGTTGTAACTTCCCGCTGCTATAGCTTCTCTTGCACTACCTACCGCATTAGGAAGTACTGAATACCCTACAACTAAGCCAGTTCCAACAGCCGCAGTACCAACGAGCATCTCTCTTCTCGTAATACCGTCCATGTTTTTTACGTGATCTGTCATTATATTAAGCCTCCTGCATAATTTCTGCAGCCCTGTGTATAGCTTTTTTAATTCGGATATATGTTATGCAACGACAAATATTTCCTTGCTGTGCATCCAAAATCTCCGAGTTGCTAGGGCTTGGGTTTGACTCTAGAAATGCTGCGGCATTCATCATTTGGCCAGATTGACAGTATCCACATTGTGGAACCTGTAACTCTAACCAAGCTTGTTGAACCGGATGTTGACCCTTAGGATCTAATCCTTCAATTGTTGTTATACTTGCACCTTCTGCATCGTTAATCTCAACTTGACAGGAGCGCACCGCCTCACCATTCATGTGAACCGTGCATGCTCCGCATAAGCCGAGACCACATCCAAACTTTGTACCAGTAAGACGCAAGTGTTCGCGTATTACCCACAAAAGCCTAGTGTCTCCTGGTGCATCTACGACGTGCGAAACGCCATTGATTGTGAGAACAGCCATGATCCCTCCACTTTATATTACGTTATAATTACAAGAGCACTAAAAAATATAATATATACAACTTATTTACTGATAGTAATTAAGTTAAATAATTATTCCTCCCAACACTCAATTAGCAATAGGATAATTCACATTTCACAAATCAGCAAGCATAATAATATTAATTTTTAAAAAAAATTAAAAAAATGTTTTGTAACGCTTTTTGTTTGTTTTTAACAATTAGTCAAATACACCTTCCGCCATCTACTTCTAATAACACTCCTGAAATAAAATCTGCCTCATCGGATGCCAAATAAAGTGCTGCATTTGCCATATCTCTTGGCTCTGCAAGCCTCCCTAAAGGAACAGTTGCAACAAATTTTTCATGCGCCAACCTATGATCTCCCTCTCCTAAAAAATCTTTAAGCATAGGAGTTTCTCCCGCAACTGGGCATAGTCCATTCACTCTTATATTGTCAGGAGCCAACTCTAAAGCTAATCCCTTAGTCATTGTTACAAGGGCACCTTTTGTAGAATTATAAGCTGTTAATCCTGGTCTTGGCCTTATAGCTGCTGTAGAGATAGTATTAATAATTACACTGCTTTTACCACCTAATCTCATTAATGGCACAGCGTGAACAGCTCCTAAGTAAACTGAACGGACATTAATTCTAAATAGCTTATCAAATAAATCTATTGGTGTTTCAACAAGTGGAGTAGGTTTCATAGGAATAGCTGCATTTTGAATAAAAATATCCAATCGACCATAAAGAGATTTTACTTTTGAAATCATTTTCTTAGTTTCATCGTCCTCAGAAACATCTACATTAATATAATTAGTATCTAAACCTATAGATTCTGCTACCTCTTTTGATTTGACTTCATCAATATCGGCTATAATTACTTTTGCACCTTCTTTAGCAAATCTTCTGGCTATTCCTTCCCCAAAGCCTGATGCGGCACCAGTAATTAAGGCAACCTTATTATCTAATCTCATTTTTCTTCTCCAAAAATTGAATACTTTTTATAATTTAACTATCATAATGTTTTATAAACATTAAAACATATTGATCTTAATCGAAAAGATGAAATTTGATAAAAACTTTACCAATGCAGTAAACGATAACTATACTATGACTTGGTTTCAACTGCATAATTGGCTAAAATCTAAAGGAAAAGATTTTACTCTAAATCCACTTCCACAAAGATTTATGTCAGGCATGGGAAACCTCAATTACAAAATTACTCTTGATGGCACCCCTGTTGTGCTTAGAAGACCCCCTCTAGGACCTATTCCACCAGGTGCCAACGATATGAATAGAGAATACACCTTATTAAAAAGTCTAGCTCCCTTTTGGAACCTTATTCCAAAGCCTATTTGCTTTTGTAATAATCCTGAAATATTTGGAGCTCCTTTCCTAATAATGGAATATAAAAGAGGCACCTGTATATTGGGAGATAATATTCCAAAAGAGTGGAAAGAGAATATAAAAGTCTCAGAATTATCAAGTATTCTTATCAAATTGCTAAGTAAACTACATTCTATAAACCCTAAAACTGTTGGACTGGAAAAATTTGGAAAACCTAAAGGCTTTCTAACGAGACAACTAAACGGTTGGCAAAAACGTTGTTTAATAGCGACAGATAATAATCCTCCAAAAAGCAGTAGAAGTCTTTATTCAGCACTTACTTCTACGTATAGTTTGGAAAATGATAATCACTGTATTATTCATAATGACTTTAAACTAGATAATATCTTACTTATAAAAAGTAATAATTCAGATAAGCTCAAAGCAACAGCCATAATAGATTGGGATCAAGCTACAATTGGAAATCCTCTATATGATTTAGCTACTTTATTAACTTATTGGATAGAAAGTAAAGATCCTCCTGAACTACAATTACTTAAACAAATGCCTACTACCATGGATAGTTTTCCTACTAGATCAGACGCAATAGAACTGTATAAAAAATCAACAGGATCGTCTCTACATGGCTTTAGATGGATATACTCTCTAGCTATGTATAAGTTAGGAGTAGTTTTTCTTCAGTTATATGCTCAGTATATTAGAGGTTCAGTAAGTAATAATAAATTTTCAGAATTTGGTAATATTAGTAATGCTGTATTTGAAAAGGGTTTAGATGTTTTATTAAATAAAAGTAAAATATAGTTTATGTTGCCTGCTTGGTGTTAAAAACCAGCAAAATAAATTTTTGTATAAATAGGGAAGAGTATAATGAATGCTAATTACAAAGCACTTGAAGATTTAGTGTCTTTAATTTTCCAATCTAGCGGATCAAGTATAGAAGAAGCTGATAAAATTTCTAATCATTTAGTACTTTCGAATCTTGTGGGGCATGATAGCCATGGAATTATTAGAGTTCCTAGGTATGTAATGTGGCTAAAAGATGGAAAAGTTACGGCTAACGTAAAACCTGAAATATTAAAAGATAATGGAAATATATTACTTATAGATGGCAAAGGTGGATTCGGACAAGTAGTCGGCCATTTCTCAGTAAATATAGGAATTAAAAGATCTAAGGAATCTGGTTGTGCTATAGTGGCCATAAGGAATAGCGCTCATCTTGGTAGAATAGGGCATTGGGCAGAAATAGCCGCTGATGAGGGAATAATATCAATACACTTTGTAAATACTTCAGGCTTGGGTTTATTGGTTGCTCCTTTTGGCTCATTCGAAAGACGTTTTTCTACAAATCCCTTTGCTGCGGGAGTTCCAATACCTAATCAAAAGCCTTTTCTATTAGATTTTGCTACATCTGTTGTTGCTGAAGGAAAGATGCAAGTAGCTCTACAAGGAGGAAAACCTTTACCAGAAGCATCATTAATAGATAAAAATGGAAAACCAAGCAAAGATCCCAAAATAGTTTATGGGAAAGTAGGAGATAACCCTATGGATATACGTTCAGGTGAGGGAGCAATAAAAGCAATGGGAGAACACAAAGGATCAGGGCTATCTTTTTTGTGTGAACTACTTGGAGGAGCGCTAACAGGAGGAGGAGCAGGAAAACTTGGAGAACAAAAGCTCCGTAACGGTATGTTTTCTATATATATAAAACCTGAATCCTTAACTGAAATACAAGCGTATCATGCTGAGTTAAAAAGATACCTAGAATTTTTTAAGACAGCTAAACCTTCACAACAAGGTAGTGAGGTGTTTATACCTGGTGAGCCTGAAGAAAAAACAAAAAGTAATAGGATTAAAAAAGGCATCAGAATTCCTGATACTACTTGGGAACAACTATCACGACTTGCAAAAAACCTAAAAATAAGTGAAAAAGTAATTGATAAATGCGCTATTTAACGTGCTAAATTTTTCATTGCTAAGTCTAATCCTTCTAATGTCATAGGATACATACGCCCTCCAATCAGATCTTTAATTATATTAT
>CAYMQD010000065.1:0-3343 GCA_964392475.1 uncultured Alphaproteobacteria bacterium | reverse complement strand
TCCTTTAAAATTTTAGCTATACTATTAAGTCTTTTAGATGTTTGAAGGGTTAAATCTATAACCCCTAATTTCTCTAATATTTCTTCCCATTTATTAGATATGCTATCTAAAAAATTAAACACTTCTAATTGATGATCTGCTACATCATTTTCTTTTAATGTTTTTAAGTTTCTAAGATTTGCTCCAGAATTAAAAAAATTATCTATTAAATTAGCAAACTCTTTGGCTTGAATAATTGAATTTACTTCACTGTAAGGTTTTCTTAGTGATTTTGATTGTTGTTTTATTATATTCGATAAAATTAAAATTCTAGAGAACTCATCTATAGGAGATTTTTCTTTAACTAAGAAATGTTTTAGATACTTAGATAGTTTGGGAGTGTTTAATATACTTATTATTGTGTCATCATTATTAATATCATTAAATGAAAATATTTTTGGGATTGCTATATTGTTAGATTTACTTATTAAAACTTCAAACTTATTATGTAGAAGCCTTGCAGACCTATTAGTAGGTAAAAAAATTATGGTGTCTAGTAAATCTTTTGGTTTTCTCGTGTGAAGTAGAAGCAATAAATGTTCAATAAACGGTTCTCCTGCTGGAATATTAAAGACGTTCGCTGTTTTTTGTTCACTCATTATAATTTTTTATTTTTAAACCAATTTTTTACTTCTTCTAGTTCTTGGGGATTGCCTATATGAAACCAAAGTCCGTCGTGTACTAACCCCCACAGTCTATTGTTTTGAGCAGCTATATTATATATTTCATTTAAAGAAAATGATTTTGAGTTAATATATTTAAATATATTTGGAGATAATAATTGCATTCCTGAAAATATATGAGACTTGTTAGTGTTATACTCTCTTGTGAGCTTGCCTTTATTCATATTTTCAAGATAAAAGTCACAACTTCCTCTATATGCAACCGTTTTAGATGGGATACATACTAAAAGTAATACATCCATGTATTTAACGTCCCAATTATCTGAGAGTCTTTTAATAGGATTGCCTTTATTACCAGGTAAAACTACCACATCTGCGTTGGATACAACAAAGACATCTTTGCCTAAATGTGGTAATGCGTTGGCTACTCCTCCTCCAGTATCAAGTCTTTTAGGTTCATAAGAAATAACTGTATTAGGTATTATGTTTCTTTTTTGTAAGTGTCTAGATATCAAATCACCTAAGTAACTTGTATTAACAACTAAAGACTTTATGTTTGCTTCATTATATAAATTTAGTATACGATCTAGTATAGATATTGAACCGATTTCTATTAGAGGTTTAGGTAATTGATTTGTAAAAGGTTTTAGTCGCTCACCTCTTCCTGCAGCTAGTATCATTCCTTTGGTTATATTAATATTTTTTTCATGTTGATTTTAGATAATTAAATATTTTTTTGGGTATATGTTTGTCAAACCATATTTTTATTTCTGATAGTTCAGGATTCTTTAAATTAAAATTAACTAAACTCCAAGTATAAGGTATTAATTTTAAATACTTTTTTTTGTTGTCTCTTATAGCAAGACGGCTAAAAATTCCTAAGATTTTTATGTTTCTTTGAGTCCCCAGTATATTATAAGCCTTTAAAAAATTTACCTGATCTATTATATTAGCTGAATCCATAAAATATAATTGCATTTCTTGGTAAATATTGCTCGAAATCTTTCTTCTTACATCTTGTAATAATGATACTAGATCATATGCTTGATGTCCTGAAAGTGCATCTTGAAAGTCTAGTAGTCCTATTCGTGTACCATGACTTTTTGTGGAGTTCCACATAAGATTCTCAGAGTGATAATCTCTTAGCACGAGGACTTTTTTATCACTTTTAATCTCCTTAAATTTTTTATTCCACAGTATATTCCAGTCATTTAATGCAGAACTATCAATTTTAATTCCAGCAAGCTTTAAATACCATTTAATAAATAAACTTAACTCTTCCATTAGTATACTTGGTGAAAAATCATTAACAAAAAGAGGTGGTTTATGTTTGGAAAGCTCAATTAGTATATCTATAGCGGTTTTATAAATTTCTTTTTCATTATCCATGTTGTAGTTTAAAAATTGAGAAATATTTACATTTCCGAAATCTTCTAAAAGTAGATATCCATTATTTGTGTCTTTAGCATATACCTCAGGAGATGGAAGATTAATCTCTTTTAACCAAGCTCCTATATTTAGGAAACTTTCTATTGGTTCTAACTCAGGAGGGGCATCCATAAGAACATAGCTTTTTTCTTTATTATGTTCATAAATTCTATAATATTTTCTAAAAGATGCATCAGCCGCTAAAGGTGAAATTAACGTGTTACCTAATTTGTTTACTTTTAAGAATTCTTTAATACTTTTTCTGGAAACTTCATTTATATTTTTGTTGATCATGGAAAATCAAATAGGTTCCTTATAATTATATTCAGATATAATCATTTTAATTCTTTCTTCCCAGAAATTACTAGCATAAAATTTAGCAACGCGATAATTTTTAAGAATACTTAACTTTATTTCTAGTCTATTTTCAGGAAGGCCCGGGTATATTTTTTCAGGCCATTCAATTAAAACTATTGAAGTTTCCATTGCATCTTCTAAACCTAATTCCCAGGCATCATCAATACCTTCGAGTCTCCATGCATCAATATGAATTATATCTCCTAAACTAGTATTATAGCTTTGAACTATGGTATATGTAGGGCTTGGAATCGGGTCATTAATTCCTGCCTCTTCTATAAAACCTCTTGCAAGAGTAGTTTTACCACTGCCTAATATCCCTGATAATGTTATTAAGTCTCCCTCAGTAGAATGCTTTGCTAACAAAGCTCCAATTTTAGAAGTATCTGCAGCTTCGTGCATAATGATATTTGTTTGAAACATTCTTTAATATCTATAACTATCCGATTTAAATGGACCCGCAATATCTACCCCGATATAATCCGCCTGTTTTTTAGAAAGTTTACTTAATTGTACTCCTATTTTATCTAGGTGTAGAAGAGCTACTTTCTCATCTAGTTTTTTGGGAAGAGTATAAACTTTATTACTGTATGAATTCGTATTATTCCATAATTCTATTTGTGCCAAGACTTGATTAGTAAAAGAAGCACTCATAACAAAAGATGGGTGACCAGTAGCACACCCAAGGTTTACAAGTCTTCCTTTTGCTAGAATAATTAAAGATTTTCCATCAGGAAATCTCACTTGGTCAACTTGCGGCTTGACTTCGTCCCATTGAAAGTTTTTTAAAGCTTCTATTTCTATTTCAGAATCATAGTGTCCTATATTGCATACAATAGCCCCATCCTTCATTTTTCGCATATGATCTATAGTTATTACATCAACGTTTCCTGTAG
>CAYMQD010000064.1:0-9740 GCA_964392475.1 uncultured Alphaproteobacteria bacterium | reverse complement strand
AAATAGCTTAGTAGGGTCTGATCCAGTTCCTCCAAACGGTGGAGCTGCCTTTCATGATACTGCTATATGGATAAAATCTACTTAAAATTTGGTTTATTTTAAAATAGAAATATAATTATATAAGGATAAGATCTATATCTTAGAACAATATGTTTGATAACTTTGAATTAAATAAAATTGAAATAAATGGAATCTCTATAAATTATAGAAGAGGCGGTTCAGGTAACCCCCTTTTACTTTTACACGGATATCCTCAAACACATTTAATGTGGAGAAAAATAGCACCTATGCTTGCAGAACATTATACTGTTATTTGTAGTGATCTAAGAGGTTATGGAGATAGTGACAAGCCTAATTCTGATCCAAAACATCTTACTTACTCAAAGAAAAGTATGTCTATTGACCAAGTAATTCTAATGCAAAAACTTGGGTATAATTATTTCAGTATAATTGGTCACGATAGAGGAGCGCGGGTAGCGCATAGGATGGGTTTGGATTTTCCTAATAGCATAGATAAAATGGCTTTACTTGATATAGTTCCAACTACACATGTATTTGAAAATACTGACCAAGATTTAGCTACAAAGTATTATCACTGGTTCTTTCTAATTCAAAATAGTCCTTTCCCCGAGACATTAATTGGCAATAATCCTGAGTATTATTTAAGATCTAAACTACAAGCCTGGAGTTCTGGTAAAGATTTTATTTCTGAAGATATAGTAAATGAATATTTAAAAAGTTTTTCTGACCCAAAATGTATACATGCTACATGCGAAGATTATAGAGCTGGAGCATCCGTAGACCTTGAAGACCATAAAAAAGACAGAAATACTAAGTTAGTTTGCCCGCTATTAGTACTATGGGGTTCCAAAAGCCCTGTAGCCCAACTATATGAACCTCTTTCTGTATGGAAAGACTGGGCAAAAAATGTAAAGGGACAAGAGATAGATTCAGGACATTATATTCCTGAAGAAAATCCACAAAAGTGTTATGACCTGATATACAGCTTTCTTAGTGGCCCGTAAATCAAGCTATTTTAATAATAGAAAGAATATAAAGTAAAGTATGTGTATTTAGTTAATTTTATGTTTATATTTTTTTTCATACATTGTATGCCGTAATATAGCATTATTTTTCTATATATATGGAGGATTTGATGGTTTATGCACTTAATGTTTTTAACCTTTTAGAAGAAAAAGAGGATGACTACAGAGATTATTCAGTTAAGGCAGGTAAAATTATATATTCTAAAGGAGGCCGTGTAATTGCATCAGGCTGGAATCCTATTCGTAAATTACATGGAGATGTTGAAAGGAAATATCTAATAATAGTAGAATTCCCCAGTGAAAAAATCTTTCAAGAATTTTTAGATGAAGCCGAAGAAAAAAAAATTCATCATTTGAGAGAAGATTCTCTTAAGGATTACATCTGGACACTTTACGAAAATTGGGACATAAAGGATTGGGTATACAGCAAATAACCTATAAAATATAAAATTAATGTACTACTATTGTGAAAGAATTGATTCTAGTTTTTGGTCTGAGCCACTTAACGCAATAACAAATATTGCTTTCTTAATTGTAGCTTTGATACTCTTATTTAATTACAAAAACAATACTCTAGCTAGGAACTGTGCTTATCTAATTACATGCATTAGTATTGGAAGTTTTTTATTTCATACTATACCCAACCAAATTACAGGCATGTTAGATACACTATCAATTGCCTTATTAGTAATGTATTATATATATAATATAAATCCTTACATCTTTAGAATACACCGGTATTTTTCAATCTTAATAGTTTTAGCATTTCCTATGATATGTATTGTATTTGGATCTGCTCTCAAAGATAGTTACATTGGATACTCCTCATTTTATATCCCTATCCTCTTATATTTAGCTCTCATAGCTATCATACTATGGTTGAAAGATAATCCTGTAAAAAAAGGAATGATAATTTCAACCTTAGTATTTGCTTTATCAATATGTATGAGAGTATTAGATTTCAAAACATGCCAAATAGTTCCTTTAGGAACTCACTTCATATGGCATATACTTAACGCAATAACTATTTATTTTGCTATTAAGTCGCTAATAAAAATAAAGGATACTTAATGGACAGATCCTCCCCAAAAATACCAGCCTAAACCAATATAAAACAGTGAGTTTCCATAAAGACCGTGCTCAATAGATACTAAAGCAAGAGATCGCGTATTATAAAAAGTTCTTGCAAAAATAAGACCAGCAAAAAAACCAAGTATTGGTGCTACCATATTTATAAAGAATATATGTCCTAATGAAAAAAATAATGCACTAATATAAATTATAAGACTTTCATTTTTAAATAAGTTTTTGT
Source organism: uncultured Alphaproteobacteria bacterium (assembly GCA_964392475.1). Lineage (GTDB taxonomy): Bacteria > Pseudomonadota > Alphaproteobacteria > TMED109 > TMED109 > CAYMQD01. The sequence continues at coordinate 7,382 of CAYMQD010000064.1, read as the reverse complement.
ACCTTGAAAAAAAAAATGTACAAAATAAAAATTCCTGTGGCAATGCAGATAATATTGGATATAAAACCATGATTTTCCATATTAAATCAGGTTTGTTTTGTTGAATAATAAATAATTTATCGTAAAAAAAGTAGTAAGTAAGCAAATATAGAAAAAAACTTATAAAGATCCATCTGGTAATTACAACTACTAAGTTTTTTTTTGTAAATGAACTAAACTTGAATATTTCCTTACTTTTTTGTCTATAAAAAATTATAAACAATATCAGACTATATATAAATATTATCCATAGAATGAATATAATATAATTAGCAAGTTTATAGTAAATAATAGAACCAGGTATAATAATACCTAATATAAGAAGCTCTATAACTTTATAAAGCTTGCTGTCAAAAATCTTGAGTATTGTTTTATCCTGTTTTTTAATAGCAAGCTATTTTATATTTTGAATTTGCTCAACAAATGAATCTAGCAAACCATCGGGAGCTTTAATTACGTGCTCATCTTTAGGAAAACTCCCATTTTTTACATCTTCTATAAACTCCTTAAAGCCCGCTATTCGTTCTAATTGCATTTCTTGTTTTATTTTGTAAAGTTCACGGTACTGCTTTGAATGCCTAGGATAAGGAGGACCATTGTTTCCTAAAATATCTTCTGCAAATAAAAATTGTATATCTCCACCTTTGCCTGCACCAATAGATGAAGTTAAAAGACTAGTTCTTTTAGTTATTTCAATTAATAAATCCTCTGGTATAACTTCTACTTCAACAGCATATGCGCCTGCTTGCTCAAATTCTTTTATCTGGTTAAAAATCCATACGGCTTCTTCGACGGTTTTTCCCACAGCTTTCAGTCCCCCTGTCCAAGTGCTTCTCCTTGGAACTAAACCTGCATGACCTTGAACAGGCACACCTGCTTCAGTAGCAGCAGCTATTAAACGTGGACTCCATTGACACATTATAGCATCTGCTCCTATCTCCATTGCTTTATATGCTAAACGAACGGCTTCCGTTTCGTTTACCGCTGCTATTAGAGGAACGGAAAATGCCATAAAAGTATCAGAAGCAGCTTTACGTATTGCAATTGCAAGCTCTGGGTTATTAGGATCAAAACGAACCTTCATTGTATCAATTCCCGCCTCTTCTGCAGCTATTGCCTCCTCAATAGAAAAAGGCACCGTCTCAACCAAAACATTCTTGCCTTTTTGATCCCTTAAGTCTTTTACAGTATAATTTCTTGTTCCATAGGCACCTCCAACAGTCATAATTCTTTTTAAACCTTTTTTACTAGCATCTCTTGGAGGAATACTGCCGTCCCCAGTAGCATGACTTGCCATTTTTTTCTCCTCTTTTCAAATTTTTATCTTTTACACTTCTCTAAAATAAACATAGCATCTTTTAAATAACTAACGGCATAGTTACAAGTCATGCCTACAAATTCTTTCCACGGTCCTTCTCCATCTATTAATATATATGTACCGGTTCCAGCAGCCATATCTGTATTTCTAAAATATTCTATTGTAAATTGATCATCATTTTGATCATTTGCTTGGCAAAAAAGTTTCCAATCTATGATCTTTCCTTCTTCGTTTATTTCTATTAAACCCATACATTCTTGTATTCCATAATTTCCTAAGCTATCTTTCCATGTGCCTTTATTCTTATAATGCGAAATTTTGCTTCCATCAGTTAGTTCAAAAATTTCTCTAGAACTAAAACCATTATATTCACGAGTCCATTCAGCAGAAAACGAGCTTTTAAATGTTAACGAAAAGAAAGTAACTGCAATCAAGACCAAAAGAAAAAAACTAAATAAAAATCTCATTCTGTATCTCCTTATCTAGTATTATTTTTCTGTTAAATCATAGCGTATAAGGCCAAAAATTAGAGAGTCCACACGTTCTCCCTCGAAAATAGATTGCTTCTTTCTTGTTCCTTCAATTACAAACCCATTGTTTTCCAAAACTCTTCGAGAGCTGGTATTAATAGAGTAACACCCCGCTGTAATTTTTTCTAAATTTAATTCTTCAAATGCAATTGATAGTATTGCTTTTATAGATTTAGTAGTTATACCCAACCCCCATAGGCTTTTATTTCCAATAAAATAGCTAATTTCTGATACTTTATTATTTAAATCAATAGGACCTAGCTTTATATTACCTATATGTTTATTTTCCCAAAAAATACCATATAAAAGTGTATTCATAGATAAAAACTGCTGTTCTACAAATAGTTCTACACGCTTTCTAGTTTGCTCTCCATATTTTTGATCGGTAAATTTTACTATCTCATAATCATTTAACCAATTAACATATTCATCCGTCACTTCCACAGGTTTTATTACCTTCAAGAATAACTTACTTTCATTTGTCTTAATTAACTTTTCTTTTAAAGAAATTATTTGTTTATGTTTTTTCATATTCTTAATCCATACTCATATAATATAAGAAAACTATCGGGTTAGTGAACAGATCAGTTTCATATATTTATGAAATATTACGATACATATTACTTTTATGAACAAAAATATTAATTAAGGTAAAACAATACTTGAGCCAGTTGTCGACCTTGATGAAAGGTCATTATGAGCTTTAGATATCTCACTTAATTTATATCGTTGATTTATATCTATTTTTAATTTTCCACTGCTTATTAAATCAAAAAGTTCTTTTGCATTTCTTGATCTTTCCTGTGAATTTTTAGTAAAAGTCAATAGACCTCCACATGCTATTGACGCAGATAAAGGTCGAAGTAAATTAATATTGATTGGATCAATAGGCCCAGAAGATACTCCATAACTAACTATTCTACCCCTCGAAGCAAGACAAGATATTCCTTCTTCAAAAGTGTCTTTACCTACTGCATCATAAATTACATCCGCTCCTTTACCCATAGTAATTTTTCTCACTTCTTGTGCAAACCCACCCTTATTAGAATTTATTGTATAGTCAGCTCCTTTACTTTGAGCATATAGTGCTTTTTCTTCAGAACTAACCACTCCTATTACTTTAGCTCCTATGTGATTTGCCCATTGGCATAAAATACTCCCAACTCCACCTGCTGCAGATTGAACTACAACATTATGGCCTGCTTCCAATTTCCATAATTCTTTTACGAGGTAGTGGGCCGTTAATCCTTGCAGAGTGCAGGAAGCAGCAGTTTCATATGAAATATTTCTTGGTAAACGAATAATCTTATCAGCAGAAACATTCATTATTTCTGCATAAGAGCCTAAATTCATACAATGCGTAACCCTATCGCCTACTTGAAAGTCATGCACTTCAGTTCCAACTGATTCTATCTCTCCAGCCCCTTCCATTCCTAATATATATGGAGCTCTCGCATCAGGAGAAAATGCCTTTATTGGGTAGGCTCCTTTTCTCATATTTATATCAATAAAATTTAAACCTATAGCATTATGTTTTAATCTAACTTCTCTAGCTTTAGGCGTTCTTATAGAAGTATTTTCATATTTTAATACATTTGAGTTACCTGTGTCATAAATTCTTACTACTTTTCCTTCTAATTGCATCTCAATGTTCTCCAAAAGTCGTTATATTAATTTCTATAAGATCGGCAGCTAAAAAATTCGTTTAATTATTCATATAATCAAAATATCTTAATTTTTATTTTTTTTACATCTATCAACTTCAAAAAATACATTTTCAAAATAATTAATAGCATATTTACAGGTCACTCCTATCAAGTCTTTATATATTCCATTTCCATCAATATAGGTAAATGCCCCAGTACCGGCATCCATATCCGTATCTCTGTAAGGTTTTGTTGTATATTCATGTTTATTCTGGTCTACTCCTTGGCAAAATGCAGTTAACCCCAATATTTTGTTGTTACTATCAATTTCTACAGTCCCTAAACATCTTTGAGTTCCATAGTTTCCTAAACTATCTTTCCAAGTCCCATGTATTTTTAAATGTGAAATTTTGCTTCCATCAGTTAATACAAATTCTTCTGTAGATCTGTAACCACTGTATTCTCTAGTCCATTCTTCAGCTATTACTTTGCTATTTACAAATATAAAACATAAAACTAATGCATATTTTATTGTTTCACTCATACTTATATTGCCTCTAATGTTAAAATAGTATTTATCTGGTTAAATCAATTTATTTTTTGCATTTATTTACTGCAAATAGCGCCTCCTCAAAATAGTTCACTGCATATTTACATTTTGCTCCAATATAATCTTCAAAGATTCCATTGCCATCAATATAAGTTGAGGCACCTATACCCGCATCCATATCGTTATCTCTATAAGCACGTGTAGTAAATTGATTATTTTTAAAGTCTTTACCTTGGCAAAATAACATCCACTCCAAAATTTTTCCTTCATTGTTTAATGCGATAGTTCCCATACAACTTTGTGTTCCGTAGTTGCCTAAACTATCCTCCCATAAACCTTTATTTTTATAATGTGAAATTCTGCTACCATCTGAAAGCATATATTCGTCTTTAGAGCTATATGCTTTATATGTTTGCACCCATTCTTCAGCAAAGACATTTTTCTTGGTTATAAGAAACACAACAACACAAAAAAATATTGTTCTTGCTATTTTAAAATATCTCATAAAGTATCCTCACGTTATACAAATTATATATTTTTTAATATTTATGGAGTTTATATGTGAGGATTATTTAAATATACCTAAAATTACTTTTCTATATTATTGCATTCGTATAAATAATATTCACCGCTAGGAAATTTCATGTAGGCAGTCATATTTTCTAAGTCTATTTCTCTGATCCAATTCATGTTTTCATTTAACAATTTTATCTTTAATCCAGAAAAATCCACCTTCCAGTCTTTAGCAACCCCTTCATTTGAAACTGCTAATTCATACCATTTATTTTCGTAATACCAAAAAAATTCTGGATTATTTATTTTAAATATATCAAAACGTCTCGTTCCAGTGGTCTCGTTACACTTTATTATTAATGGTTTACTTAACACCGTATTGGTTAAGAAAGACAAAATAACAAATGTTAGAAGTATTATTTTCATTATATCTAGTTAAAAATAAGTTAAATATAAATCTCTTATGAAAAAGCTATATCATTTTTTCTAGTCGACTTCGAATTAGTTCTTTCGATTCTGACATTATTCTATCAATAAGTTCTTTTACCGTTGGAATATCATGTATTAAACCTGCAACCATTCCACAAGACCAAGGGCCAGCATCCATTTCCCCGTCAAGCATTACGCGAGGATAAACATTAGAAACTTCGTTTACTATATCATCAAATTTGATATGAGATCCCAATTCCTTCTCTTTTTCTAATATACGTTCCACAGTTGCATTGTTTAAAACTCTCTCTGTATTACGTATTGGTCTCATTACTAAACGTGTATCAAGTTCTGTAGCTGCTAAAATAGCTCTTTTAACATTTTCATGAACAGGTGCTTCTTTTGTAGCAATAAAGCGTGTTCCCATATTCATACCTTCTGCACCCATAGCAAGAGATGCAACCAGAGACCTCGCATCTGCCATTCCTCCTGATGACACGAATGGGACCTTAAGCTCTTCAGCAGCACGCGGTAATAATATCATATTGGGAATATCATCCTCTCCCGGATGACCACCACATTCGAATCCATCAATTGATAAAGCATCACATCCTATTCCTTCAGCTTTTAGTGCGTGTCTAACTGTAGTACATTTATGTATCACCTTGATTCCATTTTCCTTTAACATAGGTAGCCATTTTGCTGGGTTATTTCCAGCTGTTTCTACTACCTTAACACCTCCATCAATAATAGCTTTTATATACCCTGGATAATCTGGTGCCTCTATTACAGGTAAGAACGTAAGATTCACTCCAAATGGTTTTTTGGTTAATTTTTTACAACGTTCAATTTCTTTAGCCAAATTTTCTGGAGTTTTTTGAGTAAGTCCAGTGATAATGCCTAAGCCACCAGCATCAGACACAGCTGCGGCAAGTTCCGCAAAACCTACATAATGCATTCCTCCCTGAATTATAGGGTGTTCTATACCAAACATTTCAGTAATAAGGGTCTGCATAAGAGAGTCTCCTTTAATTCGGTGGACTGTGATTTAAATGAAATAACTTTAATAAATAATTATATCTAGAGTCCTTTTATGAAGTCAAATTCAAAGTCTATGATCTATAAAATATTCTTAGTCTTTACAAATTTTAAAATAGAAGAACCATCAATTATTTAATTATAAATTAACAATAACGTTCTGGCCCGATCCATTGTGCTTCAGAATATCGATCACCATTAGCCCAACCTATGGGCAAAATACTTTCTATTTCTTCAATGATTTTAGGTGTCAAATTAAAATCAATTGCCGACGCAAGTTCCTTTAAATGGGAAGGAGATCGGGTGCCAGGAATTGGTATTATATGTTCCCCTTTAGATAAAATCCATGAAATTGCTAATGTGGAGGAAGCAACTTTATGGTCCCTAGCATAACGTCTAAATGTATCAGTTAATTTTATGTTTATATCATAATTGGGTTGCATAAATCGTGGATTACTTTTTGTAAAATCTAAATTCTGAGCGGATGTATATGATAGTGGTTTATCCGTCAAAAAAGTTCTTCCTACTGGACTAAATGCTACTAAAGCTGTGCCAAGTTTTTTACATACTTGAATAAGACCCATCTCTGGAGAACGTGTAGATAAAGAATACTCTGACTGTACAGCAGCAATGTGATGTATTGATGATGCCCGCTCCAATGAAGAAGGTGCTATTTCAGAATATCCAATAAAACGAGTTTTCCCCTTTTTTACTAGCTTTGATAAAGATTCAGTTACATCTTCAATGGGTATTTTTGAATCACGACGATGCACATAAAATAAATCAACATTATCCACACCCATACGCTTTAAACTTTTATCTAATTCTTCTTCTAAGTGCAAAAAGGTATTATTAAAAGCCCTACTACCACTTATAGGGTCTCTATAAATAGCTGCTTTCGTAGCTATACTAAAAAATTCCTTTGCATTTTTACCATTTTTAGATAGAAAAGCTCCTATTCTATCCTCTGATACCCCATTTCCATAAACATTAGAAGTATCAATATGATTTATGCCCAAATCTAAAGCAGTTTTTAATACATCATTAGCTTGTTTATCATCACAAGGACCGTAAAAATTTGTAAACGACATTGCTCCTATACCTATAGGATAGATCTGTGGCCCATATTTTCCTATTTTACGGGTAGCATTCAGTTCCATAATTTTTTCTTTCTTTTATTAAGTTTATTGAATCATTATTTACATGTTAAATTCTTAAATCAGTCTACCCGCTAGATGAATTGAACATTGCTTAGACAATTCTGAATCCATATTAGCAAAGTTATCCATAAGAAAGTTATTAAGTTTTTCCTCAGAAGA
>CAYMQD010000063.1:0-11121 GCA_964392475.1 uncultured Alphaproteobacteria bacterium | reverse complement strand
AGCTAAAATGGATGAAAGAGGTAATGTCTTTGCTAATGAACAAAACTATAAAACATCAATTGATAAAGTATTTGTGGCAGGAGATATGCGTCGAGGGCAGTCTTTGGTTGTATGGGCTATAAAAGAAGGAAGAAGGGCGGCTTACTCTATAGATTTGGAACTAATGGGTACATCAGAACTTCCTTTTTAAAATTAAAATTAATAAATATTAATATTTGAATATAATACTTGACTAATTTGGTAGGGATTATTATCTATTTTATTGGTTCATAGATAAATATAGGATAGTTCTCTTGATACGTATAAGTAGACTTGCAGATTATGCAGTGGTTTTAACAAGTAAGATGGCTTTGTTGCCAAATGAAAGTTATGCAACTGAAAGTTTATCAAATATGACTGGTATACCATATTCAACTACCAGTAAAATATTAACTAAACTAGTTCACAATAATATAGTTATATCTAAAAGAGGAGTTAAAGGTGGATATGCTTTGTGCCGTTCTTCTAAGGATATTTCTATTGGAGAAATAATTTCAGCAATAGATGGAAGAGTTGCATTAACTTTATGTGTAGAAAGTAATGATACAGATTCATGTAGCCTTATAGGTTTATGCCCTTCACAAGCCAATTGGAAACAAATAAATGATGCAATAGAATCAACGCTACATAATATTAAGTTATCAGATATGGTAGAGAACACTAATAAGATGTTTGTAGATTCAAATTTTACTAAATCAGAATCACAACTAGGAGTAAAATAATGTCTTCAAACACAGATGTATTAGAAGAACTTAAAAGAGGCGGAGCTGATTACAAATACGGTTTTGTAACTGATGTTGAAGAAGAGAAGTCTCCTAAAGGTTTGAATAAAGATACAGTTAGATTTATATCTAATAAAAAGAATGAACCTCAATGGTTGTTAGATTGGCGTTTGAAGGCTTTCAAGTCTTGGGAAAAAGTCAATAAGGTATTTCCGATGTGGGCTAATATAAGTCATCCTCCTATTGATTTTCAGGATGCATATTACTATGCAGCACCAAAAAAAGATTCAGATAAACCGCAAAGTTTGGATGAGGTGGATCCGGAACTGCTGGAAACTTATAATAAATTGGGGATATCTTTAAAAGAGCAAGAGGTTCTGGCAGGGGTTGCAGGTTCAAGCAATGTTGCTGTTGATGCAGTGTTTGATAGTGTGTCCGTAGCAACTACATTTAAAGATAAATTATCTAAACTTGGAATAGTATTTTGTTCATTTTCAGAGGCAGTTCAAACTTATCCTGATTTGGTAAGAAAATATTTAGGTTCTGTTGTTCCTATTAATGATAATGTTTATGCCACCTTAAATTCTGCGGTATTTAGTGATGGATCTTTTGTATATATTCCACCAGGAGTGCGTTGTCCTATGGATTTAAGTACCTATTTTAGGATTAATGCTGCAGATACCGGGCAGTTTGAGCGTACACTCGTTGTAGCTGATAAAGGTTCATATGTATCTTACCTTGAAGGTTGTACAGCTCCAATGCGTGATGAAAACCAACTACACGCGGCGGTTGTAGAGTTAGTTGCCTTGGATGATGCGGAAATTAAGTATTCAACGGTTCAAAATTGGTATCCAGGTGATAAGAACGGAAAAGGAGGAATTTATAATTTTGTTACTAAAAGAGGTGCATGTAGGGGAGCAAATTCGAAAATTTCGTGGACACAAGTGGAGACAGGATCAGCCATAACATGGAAATATCCTAGTGTGCTACTACAAGGGCATGGATCAGTAGGAGAGTTTTATTCAGTTGCTATTACAAACAATATGCAACAAGCAGATACGGGAACAAAGATGATTCATATGGCTCCTAAAACGACTTCAACTATAATTTCAAAGGGGATATCAGCTGGTAAAGGGCAACAAACTTACAGAGGGTTAGTTAGGGTTCTTCCAAATGCAGAGCAAGCACGCAATTTTACACAGTGTGATTCATTATTAATTGGAAAAAATTGTGGTGCTCATACCGTTCCATATATAAAAGTTGCAAATAATTCTGCAGATGTTGCACATGAAGCTACTACATCAAAAATCAGCGATCAACAGCTTTTCTATTGTATGCAAAGAGGTTTAGGGGAAGAGGATGCAGTTTCATTAATTGTTAACGGATTTTGTAAAGAAGTATTGAAAAACTTACCAATGGAATTTGCGGTAGAAGCACAAAAATTACTTGGCGTTAGTTTAGAAGGAGCTGTTGGATGACCGCTACCGTTTTAGATATTAAGGATTTAAATGTTGTTGTAGATAATAAAAATATTCTAAATGGAATAGATCTTAAGATTCAAGAGGGCATGGTTGTTGCTTTGATGGGGCCTAATGGCGCAGGAAAATCTACTTTATCAAATGTTTTAGCAGGACGTGAGGGGTATAATATTACTTCAGGAGCTGCAAGTTTTTATAATAAAGATTTATTAAGTATGTCTCCAGAAGAAAGAGCTAAAGAGGGACTTTTTCTGGCTTTTCAATATCCAATTGAAATACCAGGTGTCCCTAATACTACTTTTTTAAGGTCAGCATTAAATGCACAGCGTGCATCAAGAGGAGAAAAACTATTAGATGCAATTGAATTTTTGAGTCTAGCAAAGAAAGTTGCAGCTTCTATAGAAATGGACGAGAAGTATTTAAATCGACCAGTAAATGTAGGTTTTTCTGGGGGTGAAAAAAAAAGAAATGAAGTATTCCAGTTATTAATGATGGATCCAAAGTTAGCTATAATGGATGAAACAGATTCTGGTCTAGATATAGATGCTCTGCAAATAGTATCTAAAGGGATTAATCAGTTTAGAAATAAAAAAAGAACGATAGTTATTATTACTCATTATCAGCGTCTATTAGAATACATAGTTCCAGATATTGTTCACATTTTGTATGAAGGAAAGGTTGTTAAGTCTGGAGATGCAAAACTAGCAATGGAGATAGAAAAAAATGGATATACTGGTATTACTGAGGCTGCTTAGTTATGGTAGAAGTATCTGAAAGACTAAAAAATCAAATACAAGATAATCTAAACTTTTCTTCAGAAAGAGATTTGCAATGGGTTAATGATTTTAAGTTAGAAGCGAGAAAAAGGGTTTTAAAGGACGGTCTTCCTGATAAAAATATAGAAGAATGGAAGTTTTCAGAGAAAATTGGTTTATTTATAAAAGACTGGACTGTATCTAGTAATAAAACGTCTAATATTTCTAGTGGGTTGGATGTTTTTACTGATCAAGACCTAGTATTTCAAAATGGTACAGTCTTAAAAAACATAAATGAATATCTTATAAGTGAAGGCGTTACTGTTTCATTTCTATCCGAAATTCCGGATGAGGATTTAAATTTTTTTAAAAAAAATATATTTTTATCCGATAAATTTCTAGAAGAGCGTATATCCAAAACACGGGATACAAGATCACAAGCATTAACAAATTTAAACACAATACTGGCTAATGATAACAGTGTTCTAACATTTAAAAAAAATTTAAAATTTAATCACCCTCTAAAAATACTTTATGATTTTTTAAAAAGTGACACCCTCCAGTTATCCAATATGAGATTTACCATTGTGATAGAGGAAGGGGTTACTGCAGAAATCATTGAAACTTTTAAGGGTGGAAATGAAAACACATGGTCTAATAGTGTTACAAATGTCTATCTAAAAGAAGGTGCAAAGTTATTATTAACGCGAATACATGATAAAAATTCTAAAAGTTGTAACACTTCGCATTTATATGCAGATTTGAAAAAAGATTCAAAATTGTCTGTTTTTTCTATTGCTTCTAGTAACGAATTTTTTCGCGAAGAATTTAGAGTCAATTTATCAGGAAAGCATTCTGAATGCTCCGTAGATGGAGTTATTATGACAGATAAAAATAATTTTGGAGAAGTTTTTGCAAAAGTTGTCCATCAGGACCTGAATACGAAAAGTAAGCAAACATGGAGAACAATCGCTGCAGAAAAATCTCAAACAGCCGTGCAAGGTCGAATTCGTGTAGAACCATCCGCTGACGGCACTGATGCTTCCTTTTCATCAAAATCACTTTTATTAGGAAATAAATCTAAGGCTAATGCAAAACCAGAATTAGAAATTTTGGCAGATGAGGTTATGTGTAGCCATGGATCAACTATAGGACAATTAGATTCAGAGGCATTATTTTATCTTCGTTCCAGGGGTATTGATCCTTTGGAAGCAAGAAATTTACTAATAAGAGCTTTTATTAACGAGTTAGTTGATAATACAAAAATATCAGATGAGGCTTTGGATATGATTTATACAGTTTTTAAGAAGTTTAATCTCTAATATATGGGAATTTTGATTTGGTAGCCTTATTTAAAGATAAATATAATTTTGATTTTAAGAAAATAAAAAATGATTTTCCAATATTTTTAAATTTGATAGATGAAAAACCACTAGTTTTTTTGGATTCAGCTGCTTCTAGTCAAAAACCGAGACAAGTAATAGAAGGTATTTCTAAAGTTTATGAACATCACTATTCTAATATTCATAGAGGTGTATATAAGCTAAGCCAAGAATCCACAAAATTATATGAAGATGCAAGAGTAAAGGTGAGTCATTTTATAGGCGCTTCTTCTCCTGAAGAAATTATTTTCACTAGAGGAGCAACTGAAGGAATTAATTTAATAGCAAGCGCTTGGGGAGGTAAGCATCTTGCCGAAGGTGATGAAATATTGCTAACAACTTTAGAACACCACTCAAATATAGTGCCTTGGCAAATATTATCTAAGAATAATAAGACAGTAATAAAAGAAGTGAAGCCAGATAGAGATGGTAATATTACTATAGATAAAATACTTTCTTGTGTTACAAATAAGACAAAAATTATAGCCCTTACACATGTCTCTAATACCATAGGAACGGTTCTTCCTATTTCAGAAATCTGTAAAGAAGCTAGGGAAAGGGGTATAATTACGTTAGTTGATGGTTGTCAGGCAATACCTCATATTTCTGTAAATGTAAGAGAATTAGATTGCGATTTTTATGTATTTTCAGGCCATAAAATATACGGTCCTTCTGGAATTGGAGTTTTGTACGGTAAAAAGGATTTATTGAATGCCTCCGATCCTTATCAAGGAGGTGGTGATATGATAGAAACAGTTTCTATACAAAGCAGTACATATGCTGATTTACCTAATAAATTTGAAGCCGGAACACCAAATATTGTTGGAGCAATCGGTTTAGGGGTAGCTTTGGATTATGTATCTTCTATAGGTATGAATAATATATCTAGTCATTCACAAAATACTCTACGATATGGTTTAGACTTATTAAATAAAACGGAGGGAATAAAAATTATTGGAAACCCTTCTCATCGATTAGGTGTAATTTCTTTTTTATATTTTGATATTCATCCGCACGATTTAGGTACAATACTTGATTCAGAAGGACTTTGTTTAAGAGCAGGCCATCATTGTGCTCAACCCACTATGTCTTTTTTTAAAGTTACAGCAACCTTACGAGCATCAGTAGGTATTTATAATCAGAAAGAAGACTTTAATACCTTGGTAACCGCTCTTGAAAGAGCAAGGGAAATATTTAAGAAATGAGTGAGATTAAGGAATTGTATCAAGAACTTATACTTGATCATAGTAGTAGTCCTAGAAATTTTGGAACTATTGAAGAAGCAACGCATTCGGGCGATGGTCACAACCCACTTTGCGGAGATAAAATTAACTTATTCTTAATCATAAAAGATTCTAAACTAGTAGATATTAAGTTTGATGCAAAAGGCTGCGCAATATCTATTGCTTCTGCATCAATGATGACTGAAGTTTTAATGGGAAAAACAATTAAAGAGGTGGAATCTATCTATAGTAATTTTCATTCATTAGTTACAGGAAGTGCATCTGAATCTAAAGAACGGTTAGGTCAATTAGAGGCTTTATCCGGGGTTAAAGAATACCCAATGCGAGTGAAATGTGCTACTTTAGCCTGGCATACTGTAAAAGTTGCTATTGATCGTAAAGAACTAACTATATCAACCGAATAAAATGTGATATATACACACCATGGAAGATAAAAAAGAATTAAAGTCAGATATAGTAACTGCATTACAAACAGTTTACGATCCAGAAATTCCAGTTTCTATTTTTGAATTGGGGTTGATATATAATATTGATATCAAAAAAAATCAGGATGTGGATATACTTATGACTCTTACGCCGCCACATTGTCCTGAAGCTCAAGTAATACCTGAAAGAGTAGCTGATGCAGTGTCAGCATTGGAAGAGGTTGGTGAGGTTAAAGTGGAAATAACTTGGGAGCCAGAGTGGAATCCTGATATGATGAGTGAGGCGGCTCGTCTCGAACTGGGTATGGTCTAGGAGATAAATTTTATGAATAAATCTATTGATTTAAGTATAACTAATTCAGCAGCATCTAGGATTAAACATTTGCTAGAGTTAAAAAAAGAATCTTTTCTAGGCATAAGAGTGGGAGTTGCTCAAGGCGGTTGTTCAGGACTAACCTATGAAGTAGAATTGGCTAAAGAAATTCGACAAGGTGATGAAATAATAGAGGATAAGGGAGTTAAAGTAGTGATCGATCCTGCAGCTACACTTTTTTTAATAGGGTCAACAGTAGACTGGGTAGAAAGTAAATTTGAATCAGGCTTTGTTTTTAAAAACCCAAATGAGACTTCTCGCTGTGGCTGTGGTGAGTCTTTTTCAATTTAAATACGTTCTGCTACTTTTATTGCTATTTTAGTCATTTTTCTAATACTACAAGAAAGGTATTTGTATCCTAATGCTTTTTTAGCACCATAAGAAATAGCTTGATGCTCATGTTCTTCTTCATCTTTTTTAAAGTCGGAAATGTATTTACTGAGTTCTTTATCTTGTTTTCCTAACTCCTTTAATTGTTTTGCGTAGTGTTCTTTGATAATAGATTCTACAGCAACAGTACATGCCATTGCTGAATTAGGGCCAAGTAGTGCGCTTCCAGCTCCTAAAAAAAAACCTCCAAGGTTCCATAAAGGAGACAGCATAGATGGTCTGACATTTCTTTCTACAATAAGTTTATCGAAAGCTTCCAAATGTTTTTTTTCTTGATTAAGCATTTTTTTAATTTTTTTACCTGCTTTTGTACCCTTGAGTACGGCTAACTGTCCTTCATAGATCCTAGCAGCCCCATATTCGCCGGCATGATCTACTCTAATTATACTATCAATTAGTTTTTTATTATTATTTTTCATTTTCACTCAATATTGGATGTATTTTAACTATAATTATTAAATATATAAAACATAATAGTGAAAATATTCCACTCCAAAAAGCTAAAGATAAACCAAAAATATAAAAAGCCGGATTTTTGCAGCCACTGGAATTTTGTTCCAATATTGCTTTCTCTAAGTCTTTTATATTTGTTGTTTCAAGGCCTAAAATATCATTACATGAAAAGTTGGACTGCCATAAGTTACTCTCTACTCCTACATGGTAAAAAGAAATTAAGCTTGTTATTGCAAATGCAAAAGAGGTTATAAATAGTAAAATTTTTTTATAATTATACTTATATAAAAGTAGGTATACAGTAAGACTTATGCTACCGGAAATAAGCCAAGCCCAACGTTGATAAATACATAGTTTGCAAGGTTCTAAATCTATATAAATTTGTAAAATTATTGCAGCAACTAATAATATAAAACTTAATATACTAGTAATCATTAAAGCTAATTTAGGTTTAACTATATCCATAATGTTTATAAACTCTTAATAATAGTTATAATTAATATGCAAATTACTCCTATAGCCAAGCTAAAAAGCCCAAAATGTTTTTCTATCCAGTATCTTATTTTTTTCCCAACAAAGACAAAAATAATTGCTACCAAAAAAAATCTTATTCCTCTGGCTATAAGAGAAACAATAATGAATAAAAATAAATTATAACCTACTACACCACTAGTTATGGTAAACAATTTATATGGTAAGGGAGATATTCCAGCCAAAAATATTATTTCGATACCATAATCCTTAAAAACTGATGATATTTTCAAAAAATCTTTTTCTATTCCATAGAAATTTATAATTGTTTGGCCAATAGTTTCCCAAAAAAGAAAACCTATTGCATAGCCAATACAACCACCAATTACAGAAGATAAAGTACATATTGTAGCAAGGCGAAACCATTTTTTAGGTTTAGCTATTACCATAGGTGCTAGCATTACATCTGGTGGTATAGGAAAAAAAGAAGATTCTATAAAAGAAACTATAGCAAGATATTTTTCTGCATTGCGACGTCCTGCTAGTGCAATTACTTTATCGTATATTTTTATTAACATAGTGATCTTTATATTATTTATCTGGTATTCAACTTAATAGTTACTTATTTTATTTATATGTTTAAGTTAATTTGTATTTTTTTGATGGTAGTATCACCCGTATTATCACAACACTATGATCTACAACCTGTTGAAATAAAACCAGGTGTATGGATTATATACGGCAAGCAAGAGCCAATGTCATCTAAAAATGGGGCCGCTATAGCAAATATAGGATTTATAATAGGAAAAAATTCTGTTTTGGTAATAGATAGTGGTCCTACACATTTATTTGCGGAAGAGGTTATTAAGAGTATAAAAAGAATCACGAATCTTCCTATAAGTAATGTAGTTATTACTCACCGTCATCCAGATCATTCTTTTGGAATTAATACTTTTCTAAATGAAGGTGTGAAAATAGTGATGGATCCGTTAGAAGCTAGTGCTTATTCAAATGAAGGAAAATCTTTATTAAATTTTATGACTGATATAATAGGAGAAGATTGGACCAAAAATACTATAATTTTAGATTCTTTTGAATTTAAAGGGCCACCTTCTACTATTGATTTAGGAGAGAGAAAAGTAAATCTCTATTTGTATCATCATGGCCATTCATTAGGAGATATACTCATTCATGATATAACCTCTAATATCTTATTTACAGGAGATTTAGTATTCAACAACCGTGCGGCTACTATTCCACATGCTTCAATCAAGACATGGCTAGAACAACTAGAGTTAATAAAGAAGATGCAATGGGAAATAATTATTCCCGGACACGGTCCTGCAATATATGAAGTTAGAGATATAGATAAAACTTTTTCTTGGTTAGAGTATATGAGAGATAAGGTTAAGGATGGTTTGGAAAAGGGTGACAGTCCTGCAGAATTAATATCTGCACCTCTTCCAGAAAAGTATAATAATATGGTTGATTCTAATGCAACCTGGCAAAGATCGGTACGTATACTATATAAGAGATACAGTGATATATATTAATTTATATCTTTAAACTTTATTGAAAATAGTTTTATAGAGAGATATATATTAATTTATGCCCCTGTGGCGGAACGGTAGCCGCGGCGGATTCAAAATCCGTTGCCTGTAAGGGCGTGTGGGTTCGACTCCCACTGGGGGCACCATCCTTTAACAATTAACAGATAATTCGTCTAATATTAGAAAACTAAGCTAGTTATTTTTTGAATATTTATTAATTAACGACTCTATTAATTTCTTTAGTTAATTTAATTCTTTTATTGATTTTTAATTAATTAATTGAATTTTTTTAAATGCAATATTATTGCAAATATGCAATTTAGTTTTGTTAAATATATTGCTTTAAGTATATTATTTTCCTTAATGTTTTATTAAATTATTGGTATTAATATGTCTTTTGTCGAAAAAATTAATTTAGATAATCTTCCAAATTTTTCTAAAACGAAATCATACTTAACTATTGTAGAAAGAAAAGCACCAAGGAAATCTAATATTTTTTTTAAGAAACTTATACTTGATCCGTTTAGTGTTAGCGGTCAAGTTTTTAAAAAAAGTAGTTCAGATGATATACAAAATATTTTAGATGAAAAAATCTCTACTAAATTTAAAAATAATATTTTTTATAGTCATTGGGTGAAAGATATGGGAAAAATTTGTGCTATTTTTTGTGATATTATGGAGAGCAATGCTATTAGCTTTTCTCTTGGAACCTCGCGTGTTTGTAGCCGTTATCATATAGATAATGTTCCAGTGCGTATACTCATAACTTATTTTGGACAAGGAACTGAATGGCTTCCTCCTAATGCTGCTAACTATAATGCCTATTATAATGGTGAAAAAAATGAAAAAATTATTAAACATGCTTTAGAGCGTAAATTTATTAACACATGGGATATTGCAACCTTTCGAGGAGGAACAAAAGGAATTCTTCACCGTACTCCAGATACTGCTCTTAAATCTCCATCTCTTCAGATGCGCCTTGATTATTCTGCTTTTTTAAGTGATATAGAAAAATATTATAAGGATGCTAATAAAGTTTGACTTAAGAGTGCTATTTATTGATATCTGATCCTCTGTAACCCTCACAAAAACTTAATAAAAAGACTTAAAATTCTTTGATCGTAACGGTGTGTGGGTTTGATTTCCACTGGAGACATCATAAATTTATATAAAGATTTAAAGCATTTTTTTTCTATCGCTGGGAGATAGTATTTTCTTTCTAAGACGAAGATTAAGAGGCGTTATTTCTAACAGCTCATCTTCATTTATGTATGTCATCATATCTTCTATAGACATTATTCGCGGAGGTGTTAAAATTATAGCCTTATCAGAGCCGGATGCTCTTATATTTGTAAGTTTTTTTCCTTTAAGAACATTTATTGGCAGATCATTCTGTTTGTTGTGTTCTCCTACTATCATGCCTTGGTATACTTGAGTTTGAGGAGCAATAAACATTGTTCCCCGTTCTTGCAGATTGAAAAGTGCATAAGCAACTGCAATTCCTTTTTCAGTAGCAATTAATGCACCTTTTCTGCGATTTATAATTTCACCCTTAAAACTATCATATGAGTGAAACAGGCGATTCATCACTCCAGTTCCTCTAGTATCCCTTAAAAACCTACTTTGATATCCTATTAGACCTCTAGAAGGTGCTAAAAATATTAATCTCTTGGATTTTACATCTGCAGAATTCATATCTATTACTTCTGCCTTTCGACGATTCATACCATCTATAACTAAATTTATATATTTATCATCAACATCTATAATGATTTCTTCCATGGGTTCCAATATTTTTCCAGTATTATCAGTTTTAAAAAGAACACGTGGTCTAGAAAC
>CAYMQD010000062.1:0-3158 GCA_964392475.1 uncultured Alphaproteobacteria bacterium | reverse complement strand
TAGTGAATCAGTTAATGGCGGACTCGCAATGGTTCAATTAGGAGTGAATCCTCTTAAAATTGAGAAAGTATTTATAAAGTGGTTAAAAAGATCTTTAGATGAAGATAAAGAACTAAAGAGTTTATCTAATAGGATTTCAAGTTATTTAAAATTTTTATATAGAGAAGAGAATACTTAACGTACTAATGCGTAAAATATTATGAAAATAAATACAACAATATAGGAAAGTAAAATGAGTAATTTTTTAAAAGTTAAAGAATTTATGGAAATATTTGGACAAGAAGTTAAATTTAATGCTGAATTCCCAAATGATGATATAGTTAAACTTCGTTTAGATTTAATAAAAGAAGAGTTAGAAGAGTTGAAAGAAGCTATAAAACAAAAGAATTTATTAGAAGTAGCAGATGCTTTATCAGATATTTTGTATGTTACTTATGGTGCAGGTCATGCTTTTGGAATTAATTTAGATCAATGTTTTAATGAAATACAAAAGTCAAATATGAGCAAACTAGATGACAATGGGAAACCTATATATAATGAAAGTGGCAAGGTAATGAAAGGGCCAAAGTATTTTAAGCCTAACCTAAAACAATTTTTTACCTAGATTTTTTAAAATAATTTTAGTCTTACCAAATAATTTTAGAACTACTTCCAGAGTATAAAGACCTTATGTAAGAAATAACTTTCCATATTTCTTCTCTGTTCAATTCTTTATCCCATCCAACCATAGTCGTGCCAGAACGACCTTTACTTATAGTTTTAAAAAGTGTTTTATCCGTAGGTTTGTATATCCATGTGTCATCAGTAAGGTTTGGGCCAACACCACCTTCTGCTTTTCCTCCATGGCAACTATAACATCCTGTTTTTGCCCAAAGCGCTTTCCCTTCTTTAATAGCCTCTAAATTATCTTTATAAGGATTACTATTTTCTATATCTATACTGGAAGAGTTTCCATCAGCCATGCCAGCAAATGATGATTCAAAATAGAAAACTATAATAACGGTTAACAAGAAGTTATTTTTAATGAAAAATTTTGTCATACTATAACCACAAAAATAATTATTACCCCACTCAATGTAAGCTTATTAAATGGGGTAATAATATTTTAATTTATATAATTATTTTGAAAGTCCAAAACCAATAATGATCCCACCCTTTCTACTATCTTTAAGCCAAGGAGCTCCTCCTTGACCAAAATGAGCCCATCCAGTCCAGCCTCCAAATCCAGAAGGAACTGCAATGATCTGTTCTCCATTTACTGTAAATGTAGAAGGGCTTCCAAAAATTCCAGAACCTGTTTGGAATTTAAATAGCTCAGAGCCTGTTTCCTGATCATATGCTCTAAATTCTCCTTCAGGAGTTCCAGCAAAAACTAACCCGCCTTTGGTAGATAATAAACCACCTGTAAATGGTGACTTATCTTTAACTACCCATTTCTTTTGGCCTGTTTTTCCATCAAAAGCAACTAGTTGACCATGTCCTGTATTCCAGCCAATGGTACCAATGCCCCAATAAGGTTTTCCTTCTGTAATTTCAGGAGGATTTAAACCTTCGCCAAGTGGTGCACTCTTAATGTCTACACATATTTCTCTACTAGGAATAAAAACTAACCCTGTTTCCGGATTTACTGTCATGGGATTCCACCATTTTCCACCTTCCGATGCAGGACAAATATTTTTTGCCTCGTAGTCATATGTTGGAACTTTATCCATGTTCCATATAGGTCTTCCATTTTCATCAAAACCACTGGTCCAGTTAACTATAGATATTGGAACTCCGTATTTAAATTTTCCATTTGTTCGGTCAATTTTGTACAGAAAGCCATTTCTATCTCCATGAAGCCACACTTTTTCTGAACCATAATCAACAAGAATAGGTTCATTGTTTCCATCATAATCCCAAACATCTGCAGGAGTGTACTGAAAGTAAAATTTTATATCTCCTGTATCGGGATCTAAAGCCAAAGTAGAGTTAGAATATAAGTTATCTCCAGGTCTTACAGTACCATCCCAGTCAGGATTAGGGTTACCTGTCCCCCAATATAATATATCTAATTCAGGATCATATGAACCTGTAATCCAAGCAGAAGCACCTCCATATTTTGCTGCTCTTGCATTGCCCCAAGAATCGTGACCTGGTTCTCCTGGTCCAGGAATAGTATAAGTCCTCCAGACTTGTTTTCCTGTTTCACTATCCAAAGCATCAATATGTAAGCGAGTTGGGTATTCCGCTCCAGACATACCAGTTATAACTTTACCTTTAACTACAAGAGGAGCAACTGTCATAGTGTAAGCTTTTTCCCAATCTCCTAATAAGGTGCTCCAAACTACTTCACCTGTATCTTGATTAAGACCTACGACATATGCATCTGGAGTAGAAACAAATACTTTGTCTCCATATAGTGCTACACCTCTATTACCTATATCACAACACATGTTACCAGCTACTCCTTCAGGAAGCTGATGACTATATCTCCATTTTTCTAAACCTGTAGCTGCATCTACAGCATATGTTTTAGCGTGAGCTGCTGTAACATACATCGTACCATTTAAAACTACAGGAGTAGTATTTTGCGCGTCTAAAGTCCCTAAAGAAAAAATCCACTTTGGAACTAAATTACCTACATTGCCTACATTTACTTGATCTAATTTACTATACCTATTTCCAGTATAATTTCCTGTAACCATGGGCCAATTATCTGGATCATTTGCTGCATTTAGTAACATTTTATCTGTTACTATATCTGCACTTTGTAATGTACTATTAAATGCTAATAAATAAAATACAAAGCTAATATAAAATAAGCTTTTTAATATATATCTAACATCCATGCTTAATATCCCTCCTTAAAGTCCTCATTTGATTTTTGTATCAAGTATATAAAATTTTAATCTATATAGAGGGAAATTTATATAAATTTTTTTCAGAAATTATTTCGGAAGAAAAAAAAAATAAAAAACTAATTTTTTCAATTTATGATAGTAATATACAATATATTTATTTTATTAATTTAGTATTATTTTTCAATGTATTATAGTTATAAGTTAATGTATTATAGTTATAATTTAATATATATATAAAGGTGTATTTTTTATATATAAACTTAATAAGATAAAAAATATATCTGTATTATAACAATTGAATTATTTATATATAAA
>CAYMQD010000061.1:0-8619 GCA_964392475.1 uncultured Alphaproteobacteria bacterium | reverse complement strand
TAGCCGTAGTTATTGCTGTTATAAATACAGGCTGAAGATTCACACGTATAGATTCTGTAACTGCCTCAGACTTAGTTTTTCCTCTGCGCATCATAATTCTTTGTGTGCTCATGACATGAACGCAGTGAGCTATAGTGAGCGCCGCAAGCATTAAAAATGAATTAAATGTAGCAGCGTTTAAAATAAAATGCATATAGCCGGATACGCCAAACATTCCTATTACAGATAACATCACTATTAAAGCAGTCAAAATAGCACCTAAAATAGATGATAAGGCAATACCTGCGACTAAAAAAATTACCAATAGCATAATAGGCATAAGTAAACCCAGATCGCTAAGACTTACTTCTGTAAAAGCCATTGTTAATGGGACACCCCCGCTTAAATAAAGATCAATATCTGGATACTTAGTTTTAAAAAGATCTATTTCCTTTCTTACAAACTTTATAACCTCCTGGGTAACCCCACCTGCTTCTATCGCATCGTCAGGATGAATAATATTAACATTTATTCCCGTAACTTTTGCATCAGGGTCAACCAATAAATTGAGAATTAATGGTTCTACTAAGGATACATTCTTAGCGTTTTTTGCTATTTCTTCTGTTATATTTCCATCTTCTACTAAATCACTGATGGTAACATTATCTCCATCCGCTCGTGTCCATTGAAAGTTGGTAATAGAATCAACACGACTAGACGAAGGAGTTTTCCATAACCTATCAGTTAGATATCTGACAGCTTCTAGAGTCTCTGGTGTAAAAACATCTCCTTCTTTAGGATCAAGCAAAATAAATACATTATCATTTCTAGTGTAAGTTCTCTCTAAAGCTTCAAGTGCTAATAACTGTGGGTTATCTTTTGAAAAAAAAATTCTATTATCAGGGTTTTGGGATAATCCCCCTAATCCTCCAATGAAAATTAAGGTAAGCATAATACCTATTGCCAAAGCTAGCCATTTGCGTCTAACTACCCATTCTCCATAACCTAGAGAAGTTATTAATCCTTTATTTTCCATATTGTGCATCCATATCAAGAATAGAGAAGAACTCTAATTATATAAATTAAAAATAAATGTATAAAAAAAACTATTTGCTAGCAAATAGTATTAAAATACCAATATCATTGTGTTCAAATGATATTGGTATAATAAGAAAACAACTATATGACAAACGAAAACGAACTTAATAAAAATTTTAATGTACCTTCTTGGTGGAATCAGGCCAATAAGCAGCTTTCTAAATGTGATAAATTATTGGGCAAAGTTATTAAATCAAATGGTTCCGAAACTCTTTTACTAAGAAAACAACCTTTCAATTCATTAGCCAGATCAATTGTGGGACAACAAATATCTGTTAAGGCAGCCGCAAGTATATGGAAAAACTTAGAAAAATCCATTCAAACTATTTCTATAGAATCTATAAAAGACACGGACCATAATTTACTTATGTCTTGCGGACTATCAAAACGTAAATCAGAATATTTACATAATTTAGCCATTGGACTAGAAAACAGAAAGGAAGTTTCTGACTGGTGTAAATATTCTAATATCGAAGTAATCCAAAAGCTTACCTCAATTAAAGGGATAGGAAAATGGACCGCAGAGATGTTTCTCATATTTTGCTTAGGAAGACAGGATATCTTCCCTACAGGTGACTTAGGTTTACTTAATGCTTTGGGAAAACTTCATGGAACTGAGCGACCTTCCCCTTCTGAAGCTGAAGAACTAGGAAATGTTTGGAAACCATGGAGAACCGCAGCTACATGGCATCTTTGGAGGTCTATAGACCCCCTTCCTATAAATTACTAAATGAACTAAATTATTTATTTCATCCTTGTAGTTGTCTTACAGCTATTATACCTTCTACAACCAAACCTATATAACTGCCAAAGAATTTTTAAGGATATATAAACCATATATACTTTTGGGATTTCAATTTAATGTATAAGATATTAACACTTGCTACCTTAATAGTTTTTGCAGCTGTAAACTTAAAAACAATCAATACTGCAAAAGCCCAACAACCTAGTCCTGTGGTTTTAGATACAGTAACTTTAGAACCTATCAGTCAAACACAAACTGTAATTGGAAGAGTAGTTAGCCTAAAAAAATCTACAGTAGCAGCACTTCTCCCTAGTGCAATTACAAAAATAAATGTAAAAGTAGGTCAAGAGGTTAAAAAAGGTGAAGAACTTGCAATATTAAATTTAGAAAGACTTTTCTGGGCACTAGAAAAAGCTAAGGCCGAATTAAAATTAGCTGAAGCAAATAATTCTGCATCAATTGCAAAATCTACATTAGCAAAAA
The DNA here is from genome assembly GCA_964392475.1 of uncultured Alphaproteobacteria bacterium. Taxonomy (GTDB): domain Bacteria; phylum Pseudomonadota; class Alphaproteobacteria; order TMED109; family TMED109; genus CAYMQD01. The sequence goes on along the minus strand of CAYMQD010000061.1, from coordinate 6,314 downwards.
GAATCTTTGATAGACTAACTGACTTAAAGTCCTCCAGCGCTTTTAGTCAGGCAAAATATGATGAATCAATTGCAAAATACGAAGAAGCCAAGGCCCTTGTAGCTGCATCAAATGCCCAAACAATGATAGCCCAACAAAAATTTAATCTTGCAAAAGATGATTACAGATTAGGAACTATTAGAGCTCCATTTGACGGAATAATAGAAGAACGACATATTGAAATTGGAGAATCTACTTCTCTTGGAACTCCCATTGTAACACTTGTTAGTATTTCTTCCTTAGAAGTAGAAGTAGACACACCATCATCTTTAAGTGCTATGTTAACTCCTGGACAAAGTATTACTATAACAATTGATAATAAAAGTTTTTCATCTACTGTTAGATCTATTGGAAACATTGAAAATCCTAACACTCGCACAAGAAGAATTAGACTTACCCCAATACTTGATAGTAAAATATCCCCTGCAGTTGGACAAAATGTAAATGTTTTACTACCCGTTAACAATAAAAATCATCTTGTAACAGTTCACAAGGACGCAATACTTAAGCGCCAAGGAATGACGCTTGTCTATGTTGTAGAAGAAGGTATTGCAAATATTAGGCCCGTAAAAATAGGACCCGCAAATAAAGAACGGTTTATAGTTATCGAAGGATTAAGTACTAATGAACAAGTGGTGATTAGAGGCAACGAAAGATTAAGACCTGGTCAAAATGTAGTTCCAGCAAATAATTCTACTGAAGAAAAAGAATGAGTTTAATTTCTACAGCAATTGAGAGACCTATAGCTGTAGTCGCGGCAGTAATCATGGCCCTAATTTTAGGACTTTTAGCCCTCCAAAGAATCCCAATTCAATTGGCTCCAGATGTGGAGAAGCCTGTTATTACTATCACTACAGCTTGGTTAGGTGCGTCTCCTTATGAAATAGAAAGAGAGATTATAAATAGACAAGAAGAAGTATTAAAAGGCTTAGAAGGTATAGTAAAAATGGAATCTTCTGCTCGGGAAAATAGAGGAGAAGTAACCTTAGAGTTTGATATTCAATCAAATATGAACAGGTCTTTGTTATTTGTATCAAATAGACTAAACCAAATTGACGGTTACCCTGAGGATGCAAGCGAACCAACGTTAGATACTGCAGGGCTAGATGATAATGCTATAGCATGGTTTATACTTTCTAGAACAGAAGGAAACAATAGAAACATTTCCACCTATGGAGATTTCGTAGAAGATGTTGTGCAAGAACAACTTCTTCGTGTCCCTGGAGTTGCAAGAAGTAGAGCATATGGAGGTAGCACAAAAGAATTAAGAGTGACTGTAAATCCTGAACGCCTAGCAAACTTTGGTTTAACAGTTCCATTACTCGTTAAAAAGCTTCTTGAGGCTAATGCATCCCTCTCAGCTGGAGATATTGAAGAAGGCAAAAGAAGATACATAGTAAGGGCCGAAGGAGAATTTAGATCACCTGAACAGGTAAAAAATGTTATTCTTCGTTCAGAAACATCAGCAGGAAATAGATTTGGAAGGGTTACTGTAGGAGACGTTGCAGAAGTAAGCTATAACTACAAGAAAGCTACTTCTTCCATTAGATTTTTAGGTACACCTGCGATAGCTATTAATGCTACTAGGCAAACTGGATCTAACGTTATTGAAACAATGGACGGTATAAGAAATGTTGTAAAAGATCTAAACACTACAATTCTTCCTAATATTGGTCTTAAATTAGAACAAGTTTATGACGAAACTACATATATAGATTCAGCAATTCAACTAGTTCAACAAAATATATGGATAGGAGGATTTCTAGCTATAATCATATTACTACTTTTTCTTCGATCAGCAAAAGCAACTCTGATTGTTGCTATCTCCATACCAATTTCTGTAATTGCTGCTTTCGTTGCTATGGCTGCATTAGGACGATCCATAAATGTAATTTCACTAGCAGGCATAGCTTTTGCTGTAGGTATGGTTGTAGATGCTGCAATTGTTGTTTTGGAAAATATATTCCGCTTAAGGGAAAAAGGTGTGCCTGCAGCAAAAGCTGCCCTACAAGGCACTCAAGGTGTCTGGACAGCTGTTATGGTTTCAGCTGTAACTACAGTTCTGGTATTCGTTCCTATACTTGTTATGAAATTAGAAGCAGGTCAACTTTTTAGAGACATAGCTGTAGCAATTTCCGTAGCAGTTATTATGTCCCTTCTAGTATCAATAACAGTTATTCCAGCTCTAGCAAATAAATTATTTGCTAATTATATTTTGAAAAGAAAAAGAATTTCCATCATTGACTATCCAGCTTCACTTTTCAAAAATAAGCTACTTAGTTATTTGGGTATTATTATTAAATCCAGGTTTGCGTCCTTAGCATTAACTTCTGCTGTAGCATGTATTGCATTAATCCTCAGTTGGATACTTTTACCAAAACTGGAATATTTACCTGAAGGAAATAGAAATTTAATTTTTGGAGTAATGCTACCTCCACCTGGATATAATTTGGATACTTTGACTAATATAGCTGAAAGAGTAGAAGATCAAGTAAGACCATTATGGGCTTCAGAAACTGGAAAAGTGGCAGTAAAAGGTCAACCACCTAAAATTAAAAATTATTTTTTTGTTGCTAGCGGAGGAAGAACCTTATTTGGCGCAAGTGCCATTCAGGAAACAAGGGTACGTGAACTTATACCTGTTCTCACTAGGTCCTTATTTGGTGAACCAGGCACATTTGGCTTTTTTACTCAACCCAGCTTATTCCAACGTGGCTTTGGTGGTGGCCGATCAATTGAAATTGATATCACCGGACCCAATCTAAATGATGTTGTTTCAGTAGCACAAAAAACCGCGGGATTGATTACTAAAGCCTTTCCAAGAAGCGAGGGAAATCAACTAAGACCTATTCCTGGCCTAGCTTTAGGTTCTCCAGAACTACAAATCATTCCAGATAGAGTTAAACTTGCAGATAATGAAGTTACAGCTGAAGAGTTAGCCATGAGCATAGATGCTTTTAATTCTGGTCTAAAAATTACAGAGTTAACCATAGATTCTAAGCGAATAGATTTAACCATTAGTGGTCCAGAAGATGATATATTTCAAACTCAAGCTGTAAAAAGTATTCCAGTAGTAACTAAAAGAGGAGATATACTACCCATAGAATCTTTGGCTAAAATTGTATTGACTTCAGGACCAACTGAAATAAGACATACCGAACGACAAAGAACTATTACGCTACAACTTAAACCTAATGATAAAATTGCTTTAGAATCAGCTATAGATGATATAAAAAAACAAGTTATGGAACCAATATTAGGCCAAAAACTTCCTGCAGGAACCAAACTTACACTTTCAGGAACAGCTGCTGAATTAAATACTACTTGGAATGCTATGGTTTTAAATTTAGTTGTAGCTATTTGTATGGTATTTTTACTTATGGCTGTACTATTCGAAAGCTTTTTATATCCATTTGTTATAATGCTATCAGTACCTCCTGCCACGGCCGGAGGAGTCTTAGGTTTAGTAATACTAAATATCTTTATATCACAGCCACTCGATATGTTAACTATGCTTGGATTTGTTATTTTAATTGGTATAGTCGTAAACAATGCCATTTTATTAGTCCACCAAACACTATATCTTATTAGAAAAGAAGGTATGAATACTGATAAAGCAATATTAGAATCAACGAGCAACCGTATTAGGCCTATATTTATGTCCACATTAACAAGTGTATTTGGTATGCTTCCTTTAGTAATATTTCCTGGAGCTGGGTCTGAACTCTATAGAGGCCTAGGTTCTGTAGTTGTTGGGGGACTTTCTTTATCAGCACTTTTAACTCTTGCTATAGTGCCTCCAATGTTGAAAATATTTATAGTAGATAAAACATTGAAAAATACTTAACTTTATTTGAAAACTTCATGTATAAGAATTAGTATTATCTATATTAAGATGGAAAAAAGGTAAATAAATGAAAAATAATATTAATAATAGACTTATTAACAGAAGAAGAGCCCTAGGCATTATAGGTATTGCAGCTGTAGGAGGTAGTATATACAGTCTAAATAAGTATAATCAGTATATAGAGAAAGCAAACTTTGAACCTATCGAATGGAAAGGGTTTGCACTTGGTGCACCAGCTAGAATTGTTATACACCATCCAGACAGACGTGAGGCAGAAAATGCCCTTTCTAAAATTTTAAACGACATTAATTACTATGAGAGTTTATTTAGTCTGTATCTTCCTAATTCTGAAATATCCCGTCTTAATCGTGAAGGAAATATTGAGAACCCTTCTTCGGAAATGGTTGCTATATTAAACAAGTCTAAATATTTTTCAGAGTTAACATCTGGATCTTTTGACATAACTGTTCAACCCTTGTGGAACCTTTACTCACGTCATTTTCAAAATAATACTAATGAAGAAGGACCAGATCCAAAAAGAATTTCAGAAATACTTCAGTTGGTTGGTTGGCAAAAAATTTATTTGAAAGGTTCTAAAATAAAATTTGAATCAAAAAATATGGGAATCACTTTAAACGGAATTGCGCAAGGATGGATAACTGATAAGGTTGCTAACAGATTAAAAAATATTGGAATTAATAGTGTGTTAGTAGATTTAGGAGAAACCTACGGTCTAGGAGAACATTATTCAGGTAGAGATTGGAAAATTGCAATTGAAGGACCCTATAAAGCTGGAGGCTCAGTTAATTTAAAAAATAGCGCTGTTGCAACTTCTGGAGGCTACGGGACAGTATTTGAACCCTCAGGAAAATATCACCACATTTTTAATCCGAAAACTGGCTTAAGTGCAAATATTAGACCAGCAATAAGTGTACTGGCTGACAATGCCACTACAGCCGATGCTATAGCAACAGCAGCAATATGTATGCCGGATAATCAAATTAGAAATATCGCCTCAAATTTAAATTTAGAAATATTATCGTTAAATCCCGAGGGTATAAAAAAGATATCATAATTTTCAGACTTTATAATTTATTTATGATGGAGTCACAGGCTCTAGTCCTAATGTCACTATAAATAAAAGAAATCATATTTATGCATATAATATATTTCTTGGCATATAAGTAGAAAATCAATATTTAAGAATGATTATCAGCAATAAGTGGATCAAATGGTGCTGGTATTAGTATTTTTGTTTCCTGACTTACTATAAACTCTCGTAATTTAGGTAACATCTCTAACCACCTTTTATCTTTCATTAATTTACCTCTCCTAGCCTCTCTATCCTCTAGGCTGTTATACACCCACATATGTATAACCTGATTTAGAGCACCAACCTCTGTATAAAAATAACCTAGATTATGTCCTAAAATCTCTCTTTGCGCTTCCATTCCTAGTTCCTGGTAAACTTTCAAATAGCCTGGAACGGTTCCAGGTTTTAATGTGTATATCCTCATTTCAACATATTTTTGCGACATTTTCGTTCCTTTCTTAATTTTTATGATTACAATTAAAATATAAAATTATAAACATTAAATATGACAATTGAGAAAAATCCATGTCAAACGAATATAATGCATTAGTTGTTAATAATTTAAATGAAAAAACAGAAATAAATATTAAAAAATTTAAGCTTCACCCGCTCGAAGAAAATGAAGCAACTATTAAAATTGCTTATTCATCAGTAAACTATAAGGACGGGCTTGCCACACTTCCAAAAGGGGGAGTGGTAAGAAGCTGGCCTCATATCCCTGGAATAGATATGGCGGGCACTATAATCGAATCTCGAGACAAAAAGTATAAAGAAGGCGACGAGGTACTATGTACGGGTTATGACTTAGGTGTATCAATAAATGGAGGGTATGCAGAAGTAACACAAATTCCTACAAAGTGGCTTGTCAAGATTCCCTCAAGATTGTCAATGCGAAACTCTATGGCATTGGGAACAGCGGGATTTACAGCTGCTTTAGCAATTAAACGAATGGAAGAAAATGGGTTTAATAAAGGTATTGAAAACTGTATAATTACTGGTGCCTCAGGAGGAGTTGGAACTGTTGCTACAATAATCCTTTCAAAAAAGAATATAGAGATTACTGCAGTTACTGGAAAAGCTACTGCCCATACACTTCTTTCTGAATTAGGAGTAAAGCATTTTCTAAATAGAGAAGAGGCAAGCATAGAAAGCCGACCTTTAGGAAAAGAAACTTGGTCAGGAGCCATCGATCAAGTAGGAGGGAAAATGCTTGCAAGGATACTACCACAAATTAAATATAGAGGACAATGTGCAGTTACTGGCTTGACGGGTGGAATAAATTACGAAAGTACTGTGCTCCCATTAATATTGCGAGGAATATCTATACTTGGCATA
>CAYMQD010000060.1:0-6647 GCA_964392475.1 uncultured Alphaproteobacteria bacterium | reverse complement strand
TGATTGTGCTAAGGGGTGTTTTAATTGGTTTTAATTTTAGAAGAAATTTAGTAGCATTGTGTATTGATTTGAATGTATACGTTATAAAAGATTTTGTTAATTTAACATTGATTAAAAAAGAGGTTTTTTTATGAGTGATATAGCAGACAGCGTTAAAAAAATTGTTACCGAACATCTCGGAGTTGATGGAGAGAAAGTAACTGAGAATGCTTCATTTATAGATGATTTAGGTGCGGATAGCCTAGATACAGTGGAACTTGTAATGGCGTTTGAGGAAGAATTTGGTTGTGAAATTCCAGATGAATCGGCAGAAAAAATTGTTACAGTACAAGACGCTATTTCCTTTATACAAGCTCAAGAAACATCATGACTCTAAAAATATTGATAGCAATATTTAAATGAGAAAGATAGTAGTCACTGGTCTAGGAACAGTTAATCCATTAGCCGTAGGAGTTAGTGAGACATGGAATTTGCTAATTTCTGGGAAGTCAGGCATTGGTAAAATAAAATCTTTTGATACAGAAGATCTTCCAGTAAAAATTGCAGGCCAAATACCAGGAGCTGATGAGGAATATGGATTAGATCCTAATAAAATTGTAGATGTAAAAGATATTAGAAAAATAGATAAATTTATACTTTATGCTATAGCTGCAGCAAGCGAGGCAGTGGAAGATTCCGGATGGAAGGCAAAAAGTGATAATGAGAAAAATAGAACAGGTGTACTAATCGGTTCTGGAATTGGAGGACTCCAATCAATAGCAAATGCTAATGAAACTTTAAATACAAAAGGTCCTAGAAGAATGAGTCCTTTTTTTATTCCTTCTTGCCTAATAAATCTAGCATCTGGACAAGTTTCAATTAAATATGGTTTTAAAGGCCCTAATCATTCAGTTGTAACTGCATGTTCTACAGGAGCTCATGCAATAGGTGACGCGGCCAGAATTATTAAAGCAGATGAAGCTGATGTTATGATTGCAGGAGGTTCTGAAGCAGCAGTGTGTAGACTTGGTATTGCAGGTTTTGCTGCGGCTAGGGCCTTATCAACTCATTTTAATGATAGACCAGAACTTGCTTCAAGACCCTGGGATCAAGATAGAGATGGTTTTGTGATGGGAGAGGGTGCAGGGATTATTGTACTAGAAGAACTTGAGCATGCCAAAAAAAGAGGTGCTAAGATTTATGCAGAAGTTGTAGGTTATGGGATGTCAGGGGATGCATACCATATAACGGCTCCCGCTGAAGATGGGGACGGAGGATTTCGTTCTATGAGTGCGGCAGTTAATAACGGAAGTATAGATATTGAGAGTATTGACTATATAAATGCCCATGGAACTTCTACCCCATTAGGAGATGAAATAGAGTTAAAAGCAGTAGCGAGATTATTTGGTGAACATTGCAAGAAAATATCAATGAGTTCTACAAAATCTTCTATAGGTCATTTATTAGGAGCAGCCGGAGCAGTAGAAGCAATATTTTCTATTTTATCTATTGTTAATAGCACAGTTCCTCCAACTCTTAATTTAAATAATTTTTGCCAAGGATCAGAAGATATAGATTTAGTTCCAAAAATTTCTAAAAAGAGAGAAGTTAGGGCAGCTCTTTCCAATTCTTTTGGTTTTGGTGGAACGAATGCAACTTTAGTTTTTGCAAGAGCTAAGTAATATTTATGCGCTATATTAGCGTATTAACTTCTATATCTCTATCAATATTATTGGCAATTGCGCTCTTTATATATGTAATTTTAAAAAAAATAGATACTCCGGGCCCAAATGAAGTTTCTAAAATTATTATTATAGAAAATGGTGATAGTGCTAATGATATTGCAAAAAAATTATTAGAATATAGTGTAATTGACAATACATATATTTTTAATATTTCTGCATATATAGAGGGTGGTTTAAGAAAACTAAAAGCTGGAGAATATATATTTTCGGCTTATATTACTCCTAGACAAGCAGCAAGATTAATAATATCTGGAAAAGTAGTTACTCATTCAATAACAATTCCAGAAGGTCTTAGATCTTTAGAAATTATAAATATTATTAATAAACACCCAGGACTTAAGGGGAAAATAAAAAAAATTCCTTTAGAAGGAAGCTTATTTCCAGATACTTACTATTTTACCTTGGGCGATACTAGAAAATCCATAGTAGATCGAATGACTATAGCAATGGATAAAATTTCTAATGAAGTTTGGAAATTCCGTTCAGTAGATAATATTCTAAAAAATATTGATGAAATGGTAATATTGGCATCAATAGTAGAAAAAGAAACAGCTTTGCAGGGAGAAAGAAAACTAATTGCTGGGGTGTTTGTAAATCGTCTGAAAATAGATATGCGTTTGCAATCAGATCCAACAGTAATATATGGTTTGATCAAAGAAGGATTAGTTATAGATAGTAAAATAACTAAATCTAATCTAAAATCAGATACACCTTGGAATACTTATGTAATTAAAGGGCTGCCCCCGACAGCTATAGCTAATCCAGGAAAAGAATCTTTAGAAGCTGCTGTAAATCCTTCTGATACGAGGGCTTTATATTTTGTAGCAAATGGAAAAGGGGGACATAGATTCGCTGATAATTTAGAAAGTCATAATGAGAATGTTAAAAAATGGCGTTCTTACACAAAATGTGTTGACGATATAGAATGTTATGAAAAATAATTGTTTAAGACAATATTTAATATATAACCCTAAAAGGACGATATGGATAATAACAAAGTTATTAAAAACAGGAGAGGGTTAATGTTGGTTTTATCTTCGCCGTCTGGCGCGGGTAAAACTACTATAGCTAGAAAACTCTTAGATTCTGATTTGGATATAACAATATCAGTATCTGTTACTACTCGTAGCCCGCGCAAAACAGAAATTAATGGGGCTGATTATATTTTTGTTAGTAAGAAAAATTTTAATGAAATGATCATTAATAACAAACTTTTAGAATATGCAGAAATTTTTTCTCATTTATATGGAACTCCAAGTCAACCAGTTATTGATCTTCTTTCAGAGGGCAAGGACGTATTATTTGATATAGATTGGCAAGGAACTCAGGCACTTAGAGGAGCTTTGCCTCAAGATGTGGTTTCTGTATTTATCTTGCCTCCTTCTACTGAAGAATTAGAAAGAAGACTTCGTTCTAGAGGATCAGAGGGTAATAAGGTATTGTTAAAAAGGATTGCGGCTGCTTCTAAGGAAATTACTCATTGGGCAGAATATGATTATGTAATAGTTAATAATGATATAAATGAAAGTGTAGATAATATCAGATCTATATTAATTGCTGAACGACTAAAAAGAGATAGACAAATTGGATTAACAAAATTTATTCAAGAGTTAACCTAGTTTTTTAGAAGTAAATTGATTGTTTTGTTCGTCCAAGATTTTTGACAAAATACAAAAATCTTCAACACTAAGATCTTCTGGTCTTGAAGTTTCTGAAATTCCCACAGAGTTTATTATTTTTTTAGTAAATCCTAATTTAAATAATGAACTTTTTAGCATTTTTCTTCTTTGTCCAAATGCAGCTCTGGTGATTATTTCAAGAGTTTTAAAATTAGCTTGAGCTATTGGCTGTTGGCGAGGGGTAAAGTTTACAACTGCACTATGTACTTTTGGTGTAGGATAAAAAACTTCAGGGGGAAGAATCATTTTTATATTTGTTTCGCAACACCATTGACTAATTATTGATAGGCGCCCATACGACCGGTTCCCTGGCTTAGCAGTAATTCTTTCAGCTACTTCTTTCTGAAATGTTAAGGTATATCCAGCTGCATTTAAACTTGGAGGTATCCATTTTATAAGTAGTTTGCTTGCAATATTATAAGGCAAATTACTGATTACTTTGTAAGGATATGAAGTAAGTGTAGTAATATCATTTTTTAGTGCATTAGTATTTATCACTGTAACCTTATTAGGAAAAGCTCTAGAAAATTCGTTTAATATAGGTATACACCTGATGTCATTTTCTACCGCAATAATATGTTTTGCATTATTATTTATAAGTGCTCGAGTTAGTCCCCCTGGACCTGCTCCTATTTCTATTATTACATATTCTTCTATGGGACCTGCTAATTTTGCTATTTTGTTAGCTATATTGTTATCAATAAGAAAATTTTGTCCCAATTTTTTTTTAGGTATTAAATCGTATTGATTTAATAAAGGTTTTATGTTTTTTAAATTGATTTCAGGAGCGTTATGATGGTTCAAAGTCTTATATCTATTAGTGCGTTACGTCGGAGTTGTCTTATGAATCTAGAAGATTCAAAATTAATTGCTTGGTTTTGGAGAAGTATTTTGACTTTATTCTTAATTTCCTCGGAGCTGTTTAATGTTTCTGAAAAAGGCGAACATCTCATCAAAATAATGATACCTTCATTTATCTCTAACGGTAAACTTGGTGTTCCTTCTGGGAGATTGTTCAATATATTTTGATATTTTTTGGAAAGATCCTGAAATTTTAGGTTGTCTAACATGCCTCCATAACCTTTCCCTAGTTCTTGAATAGTTTGAATAAAATCTTCACATCCTAAAACTATTTCTGAAATAGTTTTTGCAAGTAGCATCTGATTATTTTTTTCCTCTACTGAGAAATTTTCATTTATTGGAAATAATGCTTGAGCAAGTCTAACTTTGGATTCTTTAGGTTCTGACAGTTTCGTAATACGTCTTTTATTTAATCTAATGATATGGTATCCATCTTGCCCTAAGATAGGTTCAGAAATAGTATTTACTTCTAAAATCGAGATAGATTCTAATATTACTGGTTCAAGCATATTTGCCCTAACCCAACCTAAATGACCACCTTGTGTGGCCATAGCGCCTTGAGAAAACTCCCTCGCTAATCTTTCAAAATTTTGATTTTTTAGTAATTCGTTATATATCCGATTTGCAGTATTTTGTGCTTGTCTATTATCCTCAAAGGAATTTAATGAAATAAATATTTCAGAAAGATCAAACTCTGGTTTTCCTTCATTAGCTTTGATTAGTTTTATTTCCTCATTAATTTCTTCGGGAGTAATTAAAATTTGTGGAACTAATATAGACCCTATAAACTTATCCCAAGCTATCAAGCCTCTAATATGTGATAGGAATATACTTTCCTGGACTCCTCCATTCTTCAAATTGGCAATTAGGCGTCCCTTATTCAAATTATTTTGCCTTTCAATGAGTGCAATTCTCCTATCAATTTCTGTACTATTTACCGAAATTGAGTTGCGTTGTGCAGCCTGTAATTTTAATCGTTCTTCTATAAGAGAGCTTAAAACCCTAGGAAGAATTTGATTTTTGATTTCTTTAGTATTGGGTAATCCTGCTATAATGATTGCCAAATTAATACGTTGTGATAGGTCGAAGCTTGTGATTGCAGCATCGTTTACAACTGCAATAACTTTCATAATATCTTCGCTTTTAGCCTGGTTTACAAACAATAAATTTGAAGCAAAAATATAATAGAACAAAGAAATACAAAATATATATATATTTCTATTGCTTTTATTTAATCTAATTGTTTTGATTTTTTTATTTTTCATTATTTCATATTTTTAATATAAATTTTTTATAAGCCCATTAATTTTATAGTAAAACCAAAAGTAGTAGTAGAAGGTATGTCTATAGTGCTAGTATGGTCACGAGAAAAGTGAAAATTTATTAGGGCACATTCATCACCATAACCTAGGTTTATATTGGTTATTAAGGGTTTTGAAAATAATGAACCTACCAAATTTCTGCTTTGAAACAAAGAGATTTTCCAAAATTTCATAAATGTACTCCCTAAGCTAAAACCTATTTGTTCAGTATCAGATTTTCCAGAACCTTTAACGTCTCTAAGTTGTACATAATTTGCATAGTAAGACCTTGGTCCATCTCTTAGCTCTAAGTTGATTCTATTTCTTCTCGAATTTAAGTTTTTAGATGTAAGCCTGTAATCGTAGTAAGCGTCTATATCTTTACTAGGAGCAAAAGTTATGCTTCCTACTATGTCTGAGTGTTTGTTTGGAAAACCTGCAACAGTTCCTAAAAGATTTTGTTTGTGCGATCTATATGCTCGTCCAATTGTAGAATGAACTCTTGCACCTGATATACTTTTTAAAGTACTTTCTAATCCATAATGAATCCTTACACCATCTTCAACTCTATCAAATCCTGGGAACCTTTCATTTGTAAAAAGATTAGAAGCTGTTAATTCTACATTAGAGCTATCATCATTTGGTATTTCATAAGGGTTAATGTTTACAGGTGTTGCTATTAGTTGGATTTTAGGAGTAATTAGAGCTGTATCTTGTTCCCAAGCACGTGTCATCGGAAGTTTCCAACCAAAAATACCTGTAGGTACAAATCTAAAATTATTATGGGTTCCACCTCCTATATCTTGGGATATTCTTGATCTATATAAATCACTTCTAACTATAAAAGCAGTATCATATAGATGTCCACTATTAGTTGTGTGTGGTTTATAACCACCATATGAAAATATTAGTCTTTTAGTAGAAGTTGAGTTTGGTCTATGTAGCATTCGACTATGAATCATACCATGTCTTACTATCCCTGGTTTTTTAGGGTTTGAGTTCCATTCATATGTTAAACTCGGGAATATAAGTGGTACTTTTCGTGAACCAATTTCGGCAGCAAGTGGCTGAAAATGGTATCC
>CAYMQD010000059.1:0-5535 GCA_964392475.1 uncultured Alphaproteobacteria bacterium | reverse complement strand
TTGTTAATTCTAAAGGTTTGTATAACAAAGGTAGTGCTAAAATTTAACTTGTATTATATATTGTCTGGCGATTTGTTAAAATATAGGTTCCACACACAGCTATTATCAGATTAGGTATAACTCCTATAATACCTGGGTGGAATCCCCATATTTTTCCCCTAACAACAAAATCCCAATTGCCAAAAGCTAGAATTAAAGATATAAATACGCCTATAACTATCCCAATAAAAACAGGCCAAGATAATAACTTTTTCCATCTTATACCAAGTATAAATGCTGGAGAAAGTTGTATAAGCAGGTCCAGCTTTCTATCCATAAGTGAGACAAGGGATACATTTTTTTGCAATATTATGGCCACTATTACTAATAAAAAAAGAAATACCCATGAAAAGTATTTTCCAACCATAGTAAGTTGTTCTTCTTTTGCATTCGGAAACAGTTTTCGGGAATATAAATCTTTTGTTATCATAGATGAAATAGATAGAAGGGCTGAGTCTGCTGTAGACATCATTGCTGCTAGAACTGCTGATATAATTATGGTTGTTAATACATAACCGAATAGTGAATATAATTGAATTTCCTTAAGTACTCTTCCAAATATTTGATCAGTGGCTGCACCTTCTAAACCAGGTAAATACGCTAGAGCCATTATACCTGTTATAAATATTATTATCATAGTAGGTATTGGCATAAAGGCCATTACTGCAATGCTTTTTTTTAATACATTTACAGATTTTGCAGCATAGATTCTTTGTATTGCTTGAGGATAAAGAGAAAGACCAAATCCTACTACTAATATGTAACTAAGCCATTGTCTACACATTTCTGCATTAGGTAATAAGCTTTTGCTAGTATTGTCATGAAAGTCTTTAGCTCTAATAATTTCTGTAGCTTCTGAGAAAGATCCAAATTTATGAAATAGCAAAATTATTAAAAAAATAAAACCTACTAATAGAATAGATCCTTGTATAGCGTCTGTCCAAGCTACCGCTCTAAGGCCTCCTAAAGTTCCATAGGCAACGATAATAAAGGCGAGCAATACTACTCCAATTACGTATGCCTCTAATGCTGGATTATTTGATATTCCTTGAATAACCCTTCCCATAGCCATTAATTGTGCTAGAAGATAATTACTCAAGCATATAATCATTATAATACTTACTAATATTGCTAGTGCATTATTTTTGTATCTATCTAATATATAATCAGATGGTGTTAGATAGTTGTTTTTTTTAGATAAAATATGCAACTTCTCTGCAAAAAGTAAATAGCAAACCACAATACTTGTCATAAAATGAATACTTAGTATCCAAGGAAATCCAATTCTATAAGTGGCGCCAGTAAACCCTAAAAAAGTATTACCACTATATTGTGTTGCAAATAGTGTTAAGAATAACACCGATACTCCAAGGCCGTTTCCTGCTAAATAGAAATCTTTTAAAGTATTTTCTTTCCTGGCTTTTTTGGCTAACCAACCAATAGCTAGAAGTGACAGTAAATATATACAAATAAAAAACCATGAGCCTATTCCTAAGGGTAATAAGCTATTCATTATATTTTTTATTTATTGGTTTTAAAATTATATAAGCAGTAAGGCAAGAAGCTGCAAATGAAGTCATTATAGCTACAATTACCCAGATAGGAAATCCCCAAAAAATTGATAAACTGTTATCGGTCCAATACCAAGGAATACCAATAATCAACAATAAAATAAAAAATACTAGGTAATTATATTTCATAATAAAATACCAATCTATATCTGTCTTAATTTAAATCAATTACTTAATCCTGATAGGTATTCTTTTTATTTTCATATAGTCTCCATAGCAGTTCAGAGGTTGCGGGCATATCAATATGTTCGACATTTAAAGCGTTAATAAGCGCGTTTATAACTGCTGGAGGAGCTCCAATCGCGCCTGCTTCTCCTGCGCCTTTAATTCCTAAAGAATTGGTTTTACAACGCTCTACATTATAGCTGAAGTTAAAATTTGGTACGTCTGAAGCTCTTGGTAGTGCGTAATCCATAAATGACCCGGTTAAAAGTTGTCCTGTATCTTCATCGTATACAGTTCTTTCAAAGAGAGCCTGGCCAATTCCTTGAACAATGCCACCATGGACTTGTCCTGCTAAAAGCTTTGGATTAACAACAGTACCAAAATCATCTACCACTGTATATTTTTTAATTTCAACTAAGCCAGTTTTTGGGTCTAACTCAATTTCGCATATATGACATCCATTTGGAAATGTAAATGTGGGAGGAGCCCACTTAGCTTTGGATTCTAATTTTATATCTAATTCTGATGCTTGAGTTGAGATTTCTTGAAGATCAGCCGATTTATTAGTACCTTGTACTGTATAAAAACCATCATCAGCAAGATGTATTTCTGAGATAGGTACATCAAACATCTTAGAAGCAATACCTTTAGCTTTTTCTAATATCAATTTACTAGCTTCAGATGTAGCAACCCCACCTACTGGTATAGATCTTGATCCACCAGTACCGCCACCTGATTTTATTAAAGTTGTATCGCCTTGAATAACTTTAATATTATTTAAAGGTATTTTTAATTGTTCAGAAATTATTTGACTATAGGCTGTTGCATGTCCTTGCCCGTTAGATTGGGTGCCAATAAACAAAGTCACTGTTCCTTTTGAATCTATAGAAATATTGGCTGTTTCTGGACCACCTCCAGAGCACGCTTCAATGTATGAAGACAAACCGATTCCTCTTAATTTACCTATTTCTCTAGATTTTAATTTTCTAGATTCAAACTCAGACCATTTAGATATTTTTACGGCGTCATTCATGTTTTTTTCAAAATGTCCAGAGTCATAAGTATGACCCAGGGCGGTAGTGAATGGCATATTATCTTTAGAAATAAAATTAATTTTTCTAATTTCTATAGGACCTAAACCTGTTTCTCTTCCTGCTTTGTCAACAAGCCTTTCAATTAAAAAAGAGGCTTCCGGTCTTCCAGCTCCACGGTAAGCATCCACAGGTGTGGTATTTGTAAAAACTCCTTTTACGTTAACGTACATAGCCGGAGTTTTATAGCAACCAGCAAGCATTGCAGTGCCTGCAACAGTTGGAATAAATATTCCAAAGCTAGATAGATATGCACCCAAGTTGGCAATAGTAGTAACCTTAATAGCTAAAAACTCGTTATTTGAGTTAAGAGCTAGTTCTGCGTTGCTTACATGATCTCTTCCATGGGTATCTGAAATAAAACTTTCTGATCTATCTGCTACCCATTTTACGGGCCGTCCACAGATTTTGCTTGCAAAAAGTGCATGAATATACTCAGGATAGTTAAAAATTTTCATACCAAATCCACCGCCAACGTCACCTGTATAAACATTCATTTTTTCATCAGAAGTGTTAAAGATTTCAACTAGGTTTCTTTTTAAACTGTGTACACCTTGACTTGAGCAGTGGATAGAAAAGGTATCTGTTGTTTTGTCATATAAAGCATTTGCACCTCTTCCTTCCATTGGATTAGGAACCAGCCTATTATTTACTAGATCTAGCTTAACTATCTTTGTTGATTTTTCAAAAGCTTTATCAACATCTTCTTTGTTTCCTAAATCCCAATCAAAACAGAGATTATTTTTTATATTATTTCTGACTAGAGGGGATGATGAATCTATGGCTTTTTGTGTGTTAGTTATACTTGGAAGTTCTTCATAATCTACCACTATTTTTTCTGCGGCTCTTGTAGCAAGTTCTATCGATTCCGCTACTACTACAGCTACTGCTTCACCTACATGTCTTACTTCGTCAATGGCTAACGCAGGTCTTGTTGGGACGTTCATTTCTGATCCATCTTTATTTTTTGTAACAAAACCCGTTTTTAAATGTCCTATGTTTTCATTTTCTAAGTCTTTAGATGTAAAAACACATAATATACCATCTTCTTCCAGAGCTTCAGATATATCAATTGACAAAATTTTTGCAGCTGCATGGTTCGATCGTAGTACATACATATAAGCTTGGTTTGAATAACTAATGTCTCCAGTAAAATTTCCTTTTCCGCTTAGTAGTCTTGGATCTTCGACTCTGGAAACTGATTGCCCTATTCCAAATTTAGATATCATTTTAATTTTTCTCCGTTTTATCTTAATACTTTTACTATTTTTTTTAAATAATAAAAAGTAATAGCAGAAAAAATTTTTAAAGCGTATTTTGAAAAAGGGAAACTTAATGAAAGCAAGAATTAAAATAGGAAATAAAATATTAGACATTAGTCTGATCGATACTTCTACTTCAAAAAAAATATGGGAAAAATTACCTTATAAATCTATAGCCAAGAGATGGGGCGAAGAAGTATATTTCAGCCTACCCATTGTAACTAATATAGATAAGTGTGCCAAAACAATAGTTGAACTAGGCCAGATAGCTTACTGGGTAGAAGGTGAGTCGGTTGCTGTAGGTTTTGGACCTACTCCTATATCTAAGAGTAACGAAATTCGCCTCATAACAAAAGTAAGCATTTGGGCAACTTCTCTAGGACCAAAAAATATTTAAAGAAACTAAGAATGGTGATGAAGTATATGTTTCTTGTCTAAATAATTCATAATTAGCTAAGATATTTTAAGAAAGATTTAGTATTCTTTTGACTCTCTAAGGAGTTAATCAAATTTATTATATCCGTATTTTTTCCTGCTAAATTAAGTAAATTTTTAACTTTTACTACCTTTTGTTTTTTATTTAATGGCGATTCAGGATCACCAAGAGCATGCTTTTTTGTAGACGATAAAATTTTTCCATTATTTAATTCTAAAATTACTTTAGCACCCCATGCTTTAGGATAATTAGAGTTAAAAACTTTTGTTGCAGAAATCTCAACCAAAGCTATATTCTTTCTATGTTTCTTCCTTGATAAGTCTAAGTAAGAGTTGAAATCTATTAATCTATCATGAGCGGCAGTAGTAACGTTATGTTGTAAAGAAAATTTTGCTTCATATTCTGATTTTGGATTAGGATTATCACATACATCTATAGCTGCTTGATAGGTTTCTACATGGATCTTTCTAATTGTATTATTTGAAATATTTTTAATTTTTGATATTGCACTTAGTGTAGCATCTATAGCTGGATGTGTGTGTCTGCAAGAAGGCCATGGTTTTAAAGAAGTTTTATAAATTTGCCATTTACTACCAGGGTTTTTTATTACAATATCAGGTTTAGCTTGTGGGCTTGTAGCCATAAAAAACCCTTTTTTACCTTCCAAGATGGCTGGAGGGCCAGTAAAACCTAAAGAGGCGAGTTCAGCCGCTAATATGCCTGATTCTGCTGCTCTTACAGCATGTAAATGTTTGCTCATTGAACCAGAACTTAAAAATTCCCAAAAGCCTGATGATTGAGTGCCAGCATTGCCTAATGCATCAACAGTTTGTTTTGTATTAAGTCCGAGTAGATATGAAGCAGCCATTGCAGCCCCATAAGGTCCACAAGTAGATGTATTATGCCATATACGATAATGCTCTGGACCTAATGCCATTCCTATCCTGCACATTGCCTCAAACCCATAGATT
>CAYMQD010000058.1:0-3758 GCA_964392475.1 uncultured Alphaproteobacteria bacterium | reverse complement strand
GTTTAACATTCTTATAAATTGTCAATATTTTGAATTTCCATGTATACAAAACAGATTTTTGGCCTCTGATGGGTTATTTTGGGATTTTCTGGTGGCAAGTTAATTTATAAATTGTATATAATTACGGATTCACCTAGGTTTAATAATTTAGTAGAAAAACTTTGACACTAAGAATTTGTCTTATTCGGCCCTCAATTGTAGTTCCGGCAAACAACCAAACAACTATGTTTACGCCGCCGTTGGGGATGGCCTATATAGCCGGTACACTTCATGACGCAGCCTTTAAGGTTCAGTTTATAGATGCTGTTGGGGAATCATTGGATACTCGGCATCCCATTGAAAATAATTGTTACCTTTATGGGCTTTTCTCTGCTCAAACTATCGCGAAGAACCATCCAGAAACAGAAATTATTGGAGGGGGCTTTGGATTTTCCTTCGAATGGCCCACATGCCGGGATTTAGTAAACTCGATAAGACAAAATTTTCCAAATGCCCTTTTAGTTGGCGGGGGAGAACATATTACAGCTGTTCCTGAGCAAACGATGAAAGAGAGTGCACTAGATATAGGTGTCTTGGGTGAGGGTGAAGAGACAATCCTCGAAATTGCAATAGCATATAAAAATGGCGAACTTGATCTAAAAAATATTTTAGGTGTTTGCTATTCTGATGTTACAGGCGAAATCGTAATAAATGATCGTCGTCCACGGAAACGTGCAATAGATGACATTGTTCGGCCGGCTTGGGAGTTGTTGCCAATTGAAAATTATTTAGAACGAGGATATGGATTTGGGGTTAATAGAGGACGTTCCATGCCAGTCATGGCGAGTAGAGGGTGTCCATATCAATGTACATTTTGTTCAAATCCCTCAATGTGGACTACTCGGTGGATTCCGAGGAATGCGGATCTACTCTTGGATGAAATGCAATACTACCAGGACAATTATGGTGCCGAGAATTTTGATTTTTATGATTTAACCGCCATCGTTAAAAAGAGTTGGATCATAGATTTTTGCAAAAAGATTGAAGAACGCGGGATGAATTTTACATGGCAACTTCCCAGCGGCACAAGAACCGAAGCAATAGATGATGAAGTGGCTAAATTATTATATAAGTCGGGTTGTCGAAACATGTCGTATTCTCCGGAGAGTGGATCACCGGGTGTCTTAAAGAGAATTAAAAAAAAGATCAAAACGGACTCCGTTGTAAGCTCGATCGCGGCCGCTTACGAAAATGGTATGAACATTAAATGTAATATTATTTTTGGTTTTCCGGGAGAGAATATGAAGGAAATATTTGAGTCCTATCGGTTTATTGCGGGTATGGCCTATGCTGGTGCTTATGATATAAGCATTTGGGCATTTTCACCGTATCCCGGCTCTGAACTATTTGAAAAAATATCTAAGGAACATAATGTTAAATTGGATGACAAATATTACAATAGTCTTAGGTCTTATGCCGATAATTCGTCGACGGTGTCCTATAGCGAATATATTTCAGATAAAAACTTGAAAATTCTTAGAACGGTGGGAGTAATTTTGTTTTATTTAACCAGTTGGTTTAGACGGCCATTACGGCCTTTCAAAATTGTTTGGAACTTGGCAAATGGTAGACAGGAGTCAAGAGCAGAGCTTGGCCTTTATAATGTATTACGGCGAAGGCGATTAAATACTGAAAATACTGAATATTAAGAATGAGAAAGTAAAATTGAGGGTGTTTAACTCAATCCCTAGGAAGGTCCCAAGATCTCAAAACTTTCCAGCCAGTTTGATTCCGTTGTAACAAATGTGATTTATTTTTATTAAGTGTCCTATTTAATGAATTTTCAAGCCCCGGAACAACTGAGTGGATGAGAAGAAAGTCTTCCTCTCCTATGCCTGCCAGATAATTTTTTATAACTTTAGGTATAGGGTTTTGGAATGCTGATAACCAACTAGTTCCATATTGATCTAAATAATATCTAGTAATTACGCCGGCTTCTCCATTTCCCTTTGGGTCTACTACAAAGACTTTTGAATTTTTCGGAATTTCGCCAATCAAACTTTTCGCCACTGCAGTATAGTGAGGTTTTGGCGGTTCCAGGTCGAATCGTAGTTTGTGGGCAAATAAGATAGGTAAAACTAGAACCAGTATTATAAAGGAAACTCGAATTTTTCCGTGAACGTTTACTTCTGCTTTTAGGTGTGACCAATAAAATACAGTTCCTGTCACGATAAAGATAACGGCTAAAATTCCAACATGTGTGTTGTATCGCCAATAGGAAACCACTCTTAATGCATCGGGCTGAGCGAAGTGTCCGACATAAATCAAAAAAAGAAAGGCGTTATAACCTAAGAACCCTACCGCACACATTATTGTAATGCGGTCAAATGAACTATTAAATTTATTAACGCTAATAACTGCTAAAAAAACAGCAATAACCATTGGGCCAAAAAAACCAATTTTTTTCGCTGCTACTACTATCATTTGTTTTACGATTAAAGGAATTTCATAAATATTCCACTGATCAAATGGTCGGAATTTAGCTTCTAATCCTTGTATGTCAGAGAATTCAATGGAAACATGATACCGCCAAACCAGGTAAGTTATTATAGCCGGTCCCAGAATTAACGGTAGTTGAATTAAAAACTGTCTAAATTCAATCTTTGGATCTCTCCAAGCGATAAAGGCGACAGCTAAAGAAAATAATATTAAAAATACTAGATTAGATTGCCTAAGATTAACTATCAGCATTAATACTAGTGACATTTGCCAGGCACTTGACCAAGGAGATATGCCTTTCCTTTTTGCCAAGGCTTCCAGGTAATAATAACTAATCAGCAAAATTGCAGCAGTACTTACGGCAGTACTGATGTCTGAATATGACGTCAGTACAATTTTTTGAATGAATGTGGGGTTGAAGACTGTGCTGCAAAGGATGACAGAAGACGCAAATCCCCAAGTTATTAATGGCTTTAGTTCTTTATCGGCTACTTTAAATGCTGTTCGTAAAATAAGTGTTGTAATCGTGAATAAAAGAAGAAGATTTAGAACACCGCCGATATTAGAAACAAATGTTCCAGCAATGAGGGCGCTTAAATAGGAAAGTATTGGCCAACCATATGGATATGCTGCCAACATCTGGGGACCATTAAATGGCTGGTCTGCATTGGGAAAACCGTGAAATGCCAATAGATACTTTGGAGCCGGCAGCCAATGAGAAAATTCATCCCACTGGGATGGTTCCATAGCCCCGGAGATTAAAAATAACGGCATTGCCAGTATTAGAATCCGCCAAGTCCCTGGAACAAAGAGAGTTTGTTTACGTAAAATCGCCACAATAATGCCGGCAAAGGCAATTATTGAAAGAATAATTGAAATAACCAAAAAAGGATGACGAAAAAAGACGCCGATGACAGTGAACAACGTTGAAGCGATCGCCCAGCCATAAAATATATTTAATTCTGGAAGCCTATCTTTGCCAGTAAAAATTATGCCTAAGCCTGATAAGCTAATCCATAATACCACACCAACAGCTATAGGCACCACTTGCTGGGGACCTAAAAATACTAAATCAAAAAAATAGTCCATAATTCCGTATTATTTAAAACAACGATTCATTAGGTTTCCATCTTTTATTGGTAATGAAGGAAAAAAAACAGCCTTAATCTATTTATTAAATAAAAGGGCCGTATTCGAAAATACGGCCCCAAAATTAAAAAGATATAATTACAGGGTTACATCTTCCCCCCCATACCGCCCATACCACCCATTTCTGGTGG
>CAYMQD010000057.1:0-13644 GCA_964392475.1 uncultured Alphaproteobacteria bacterium | reverse complement strand
TTTTTGAGAGATGATTTTCCTCACGAAGGAATTTTGGGTCTAGGAGAATTTGCAGCAGAACAATGGAATCCTAAACTAAAAGAAGAACGTTTGTCACTTACCCGTTATAAATTTGAAAACTATATAGCAGAGCTATGGTATCGTAGTGATACAAAAATGGCTCTCCTATCAGGCGCTCCATTTGATGATCCTACATGGTGGCTCTTGCACAACGATCAAATAGTAGCAGCGAGGGATATGATCAATGATTTTACAGGCACGCAACGTATGTTGGGACACTCTGTAATTACACCTAAGCAAGATGGTTGGATGGATGAAGTTGAATGGTCTATTGAAACCTTAAAACCAGATTCATGGAAATCATACACCATCGGTGATCCTCTTTCTCCTTCTAAATATCCTTGGAGACTAGATGACGAGAAAGTAATGTATCCTTTCTATGAAAGATCACTAAAAGCTGGAATAAATACAATATGTATCCATAAAGGGCTTTTACCTCCTGACTATGAAACATCGTTCAAGGGTGTTTGGGAGTATGCTACTGCGGATGATGTTGGAAAAGCTGCCAAAGACTGGCCAGAGATGAACTTCGTTATATATCACTCTGCGCTACGTCCTTTCCTAGAACTACCTGACCAAGCCTGGAAAGAATTCGAGGAAAGTGGTGGTTACATAAAATGGGCATCAGATCTTTGTGCTATTCCTGAAAAATATGGCGTAAGCAATGTTTACGGGGAAATTGGATCGACTTTTGCCAATTCAGCTGTTGCTCATCCACGATTCTGTGCTGCTTTTATAGGCACCTTGGTCAAAGGTCTTGGAGCTGATCATGTAGTATGGGGTTCAGATACTGTTTGGTATGGCTCACCACAATGGCAAATTGAAGCTATGCGTAGACTGGAAGTACCAGAAGATATGCAGAAAAAATATGGCTTACCAAGCCTAGGTGGACCTAACAGTCTAACAAAACAAGCAATTTTTGGATTAAACTCAGCAAGGATTTATAATTTGGGTCTAAATGATGCAAAGAATTTACCTGCTTTCCCTGAGTTTTCCGAAGATAAAATAGCTAATCTAGCTGAACGTTTTCGCGAAGAAGGTGGAGGCCCATCTAATAAGCGATACGGTTATATTAGAACAGCTTAGTTATAAGAATTTAGTTACGTGCACATGTGCCTAACTAATAAATACACTAGAAGCGGTCCTACTGTAATCAGTAGGGCCGCTTCTTCATTTCGTGATAACAAAGGATAATACGATGCGCCTTATTACATTTATATCTGCACTTATTTTTTTAGGAATAGGTTCTGCTTTAGCAGGTAATATTACTATTAAATCTGACACAGCCCGCCTATATTTTGCAGGCCTTTATCCTAACTACATATTATATTTACAAGGTAGTATCCCTGAGAACACAGATTCTGCATGGGTAGATAAAGATTATTGGGCTGTACTTGAAATTGATTCTAGCAGTAAAGTTCACGGTGGTGAATCTGTAATATTTAAGCTTAAGAGAACTAGTTCAGCAAGTCCTCAACCAGAGTGGTGTGTTACTGAAGGTGGGGCAGAATTTGCTGGGAAAGGGCCTGCATGTCTTAATACAGATGCACCCAAAAGCATGAACCAGCTTCGATTCAAAGTAAAAGTTCAGTATAAAGATACTGCTGAAAACTTGCCTGCTGAGTTGCAAAATAAAAACTGGGTACAATACGAAGTTGGGTATGACGATAATGGAGTTTCACTAAGTAGACTACCTGGAAGACTGCCCCCTCCGGATCACATTTTGGACCCGTAACTTTAACTATAGTAAAAGATTAAATATTTAACATCTTATTATATGCTATAGGGCTCTATATAAAATCAATATCAATAGAGCCCTATCATGAAATTATGCAAAGAAAAAATTATTTACTATGTTGAGATTACTAAAATTATCATTTTATTTTTTCTTAATTTTAAATATTTTCCCTAATATTTCCTATGGAGATGATGCTCCTAAAATTTTAGGAGGTGTAGAAAGTACTTTAGAAAAAACACGAGAAGAAGATCTAATTACTAAAATAGGTAATGACGGAAAAGTAATTCTCGATCAATTTTTAAATAAAGATCTATTAAACCGCTTATTTCCTGCAGCTACCCATTACGGTGAAATCGAAAATGAGTTGCCTGTAGTTCCAGTATATAAAAATAATGATCTAATAGGTTTTATGTTTGAAACGTATGATTTAACGAGGGCACTGGGGTATTCAAGAAGACCATTCCATATTATAGTTGGGCTAAGAAATGATGGTCATATAAATGCTGTTAGATTAGTACATCATGTTGAGCCAATAGCTATTCTAGGTAGAACAGATGATGACTTTCATGCTTATCTAAATCAATATGAAGAAATAGATATTAAAAAAGGAGTATCACTCACGCTAGCTCTTACAGGAGCAGATATAGAGGGTGAAACTTTTGCCATGCGTGGAACAGCCGGTGATACTTCAGCATTAACTAATGTTGATGGAGTTTCTAGAACCACTACAAGCTCCCTACTTTTTATGGATGCTATAATGCGATCTTCTAGAAAGGTTGCCCGCGTAAAAAATATTGATCTTACAGATGCTGATTTAGGTAACTTTATTGATTTAGAGTTGTATTCTCCACAAAACTGGGAAAATTTATTAGCTGATAACTCTATATCAAATTTATCTATTACCGTTAAAGATATAAGAGACCAATTTGATAAAATTGAGTCAATTGATACCCCAAGAAAATACCGCTTTAAGCCTGATTCTGAAATATATACAGAAATATTTATGGCCTTAGTAACCCCATCTGGCATAGGAACTAATATTTTGGGGCGAAGATGGTATGATCAATACGTTGCTGCTGGTCGAAATGTTGAAGATATAGTTCTTTATTTGGGAGTAAAAGGGGAAAGTTGGAGGGACATTACCAAAGAGATTGATGAACAAGAATCTTTTAAAACTGTTAAAATTATTCAAGATGGCCGGGATATATTTTTAACACCCTTTATGTTAAAAACTTTACCTTTCCATCATGCCAAAGAAGCACCTGACTTAACAGATCAGGGTTTGTTTTTTCTTAATCAAAGCCATGGCTTAAATATAACTGAACCATTTGATCTGGTTTTCAGTGTGAAGGGCTCACAAAAAAGTGACAGTGAAATAGAATCTAAATCAATCAATCCTTACATAAATTTCAATATTAATTATAGCCTACCTTCAAAATATATTATTAAAGTCATTAATGATGAGATAACAACTCATACTTCAGATAATTTTATTTCTGATAGACTTTTTACTTCCAGCCTATTAGGTGTTTGGTCACAAAATAAAACTGTAATTATCATTACAACATTAACTTCTTTATTAGCACTGGTGTCTCTAGATTTACTAAAAAATTTAGCAAAAAATAGAAAATTACATAATATTTATAGACCATTATTTTTACTTTGGGTATTAGTTTGCTTAGGTTGGATATTTGGCAGTCAGATAAATATAATACATCTTTTGAATATTGTACAATGGACTGTTGAAGGTGGTTCCCTTGCTAATTTTATATATGAACCAGGAATTATTATCATTGGAATGATTTCTATTATTGCAGTTTTATTTTGGGGAAGAGCATTGTTTTGTGGTTGGTTATGTCCTTTTGGTGCTTTACAAGAGTTGATAGCTAAAGTAGCGCGATCCATAGGACTAAAGGAATATAAAGTTCCTAATAAATTAGATCGTTATCTTAGAAAAATCAAATATGCTGTTCTATTTATACTAATATCTCTATTATTTATAGACTACGAGTTGGCAGCACAATTGTCTGCGTTAGAACCATTTAAGACAGCTATAACCTTTCACTTTATTGTCCCACCAGCACCTTTAATTTGGGCATTATTAATCTTAGTAGCGGGTGTTTTTGTTGAAAGAGCCTATTGTAGGTTTTTATGTCCGCTTGGAGCTGGTTTTGCAGTTTTGGGAAAACTAAGAATAATGAATTTTCTGAAAAGAAGAACTGAATGTGGTAACCCTTGTAAAGCATGTAATCCTACATGTCCTACAGGGGCTATTTTGGAAACCGGAAAAATAAATATGGATGAATGTTTTGGATGTTTGGATTGTCAGGTTATGTATTATGATGATAAAAAATGTCCACCTCTAGTAGCAATGCGTAAACAGATAATTACATGATTATCTTTCAAGATGTTTGATTTAGAATTTACAAAATATTAGCTCAACCATCTCTTTCTTCTTCTATAATGTTTAAAATCTTTAAAGCTTATTCTACCTTCTTTTCCCAGTCCTAAATAAAATTCTTTAACATCATCATTGCCAGCCAACTGTTCAGCCAATCCATCCATAACCACTCTTCCATTTTCTAATATGTAGCCATAAGATGCACATTTTAATGCAACATTTGTATTTTGCTCAGCTAATAAAAAACTAACCTTTTCTTCTGAGTTCAACAACATTACTATTCTATAAATCTCTTCAACCAGCTGAGGTGCCAGCCCCATAGAAGGTTCATCTAATAATATCATACGTGGAGAAGCCATAAGCGCTCTTCCTAGAGCAGTCATTTGCTGTTCACCTCCAGAGGTATATCCAGATTGAGTTTTTCTCCTTTCCTTTAAACGAGGAAAGTAATGATAAGTTTTTTCTAGCAAAAGTGAAATTTTAGAAGACGAAAGTCTTTGAGTATAAGCTCCTGTTAGCAGATTTTCTTCCACAGTTAAATGCTCAAAACAGTGTCGTCCTTCCATAACTTGAATAACCCCATTTTTAACAAGGTCTGAAGGGGCCAGTTTACTAGTATCTTTACCTTCAAACAAAATACTTCCTTTAGTAATAGCACCTCTTTCTGCTCCTAATAGCCCTGAAATAGATTTTAATGTAGTAGATTTACCTGCACCATTTGCTCCTAATAACGCGATTATACTCCCCTCAGGAATTTCTAAAGAGACACCCTTAAGTACTAATATTACATGATCATACATGACTTCTATATTATTTACGTTTAAAAGGGCGTCTTTTTTATTTGAATTTAATTCTTCATCATTCATAAAAATAATTTCTTTATTGTATAATCAAATTAATTTACAGAACAATCTACAGGAGTTATGCCATTTTCTTCTGCATATTTCTTGGCCGAGGCTTCTATCAACGGCCTTACAATTGTTTGATCAGTTTCAATCCAATCTGAAGCCTGCTCAAACGATTTTCCATTCCACCTATTAAATTTAACACGGCCTTGACCCTCATGATCTGAACAAGAAACTTTAAGTGGAAAAATAAGATTTTTTGCTCCTAAAGATTCAATCTGAGAATTAGTGAGATTAAGGTTTTCAATTCCCCATCTAACTTGTTCACCGGACATGGCTGTATTCCCAAATTTTTGCATTGCTGTTCTTATCGCCTCAACTTGAAGCATAGTGGTTATAACACCTACTTTATATAGTTGTGTCCCAATTTCTTCTTTTGGGCCAGTACCATTTCCTTTTTCATGAACATAAGAGATAATATCCTTAAAAACTTGATAATCTGCACCCGGTCCAATCATACTAGTACAACGGTAACCAACCGCCGCCTTGCCTGCAGGAACGGTATCCTGCTCAGAACAACTCCATGTAACACCTAAAATCTTTTCCGAAGAAATTCCGTTACGAGCTGCTTCTTTTAGAGCTGTTTGGTTCATAACACCCCAACCACGAAGTATTATATAGTCTGGTCTATAACGCCTTATAGTTAACCAGGTAGCTTTTTGATCTATACCAGGATGAGCCACAGGAAAATGTTCTAAATTAAATCCATATTTCTCTGCTTGCAATTCTAAAACAGGCTTTGTTTCTTTTCCATAAGCAGAATCATGATATACATTCGCAATTTTAACACCCTTTAAATTTTCCATTCCACCTTCAAGTTCACCAATAAACTTAATTTTTGCAGTAGAAAGTGACCAATAATTAACCATTAGAGGAAAAACCCAGGGAAAAACGCTTCCGTCGGTAGCATCTGTACGGCCATATCCTACGGTTATAAGTGGAATTTTATCTTTTGGAACTCGATCTATTACAGCATACGTGAGACCAGTTCCAAACGGATTAAATGCTGTGGCCCCTACTTCTCCTTTATTCTTTAGTCGCTCATAACATTCAACAAATCTATCAGGTTTATAGGCAGTCTCGCATTCTTCCCAATCTATTTTGATTCCATTAATACCACCATCTCTTTCATTAACTAGTTTTAAATAGTCTACTATACCGTTGGCTGCTGGTGTTCCACTAACACCATAAGGACCAGTTCTATAAGTAGTTACTGGAATAAAATGTTCTGCAGCAATTGCAAAAGCACTTATAAAAAGCGTAAAAAAACATAAAGCTGCAGAAGATGCTTTTAGAAATTTCATAGTTATACCTCCCTAAAGATAATTAATATGGAAATGGCCATAATCGTAATTTCTCTTTTAAAATTTGCCATAAGCGCGCCAATCCATTTGGCTCAACAATTAAGAAAAAAATTATTAATGCCCCAAAAACCATATACTCTATATGCAATATTAAATCAGTTGAAACTGCATTTCCAGTGATAAGAGTGCCAATATTATTTAGTAGTATGGGAAATAGAACAATAAATCCTGCTCCTAAAAATGAGCCCAATACACTCCCGAGACCACCTATAACTATCATAAAAAGTATTTCAAATGATCTTATAATATCAAATGCTTGGGGTTCTACAGTTCCCAAATAGACATATGCCCACAATGCACCAGCAATTCCACAATAAAAAGAAGAAACTGCAAAAGCAAGCAACTTGGTCTTCATCAAATTAATACCTATAGCTTCAGCTGCAATATCCATGTCTCTTACAGCCATCCAACATCTTCCTATCTCGGAACGGGCTAAATTGCGTGCACAATAGGCCATAAATATTACTATAGAAAGAGATAATAAATATCTGCTTACAGCGTCATCAAAAACATAACCCATTATACTCATAGGAGGAGCACTAATTACTCCCGAAGTAGAATAATTGGTAAACCAATCAAAGTGAGTAAAAAGCCATTCAATGAAAAACTGTGCAGCCAGAGTAGCAACAGCTAAATAAAACCCTTTAATTCTCAAAGATGGAAGCCCAAAAATGATACCTACGCCTGCTGCACAAACACCACCCCAGAGAAAAGCCAATAAAAAAGGAACTTCTGGGATACGCACATGAAGATTATATGCAGCAAATGCACCTACCGCCATAAACCCTGCAGTTCCTAAAGAAATTTGCCCTGCATAACCCGTAAGAATATTCAAACCTAAAGCTGCTAAGGAAAAAATAAGAAAAGGGGTAAGGATAGATCTTAGCCAGTATTCACTAGCAAATATAGGAAAAATCAAATAAGCAACAACCAGTAAAGCAATAAACGCTATCCTATCCTGCTTGATAGGAAAAATTGCCTGATCATCTTCATAATTAGTTTTAAATTGCCCTGTTTCTCTATAAAACATACCTATTCCAGAAATTGTTTATTAAACTCGTTCTATTATTTTTTCACCAAATATACCTTCTGGCCTTATCATCAATACCAACATAGCCAACATATATGGGAACCAGTTTTCTATAGCACCACCCACATATGGTCCTAAATATACTTCAGCAAGCTTTTCTCCACATCCCACCAAAAGACCTCCTACTATGGCTCCTGGCACGGAGGTAAAGCCACCTATTATTAGAACAGGTATAGCTTTTAATGCTACTAAGGATAATGAAAATTGAACACCTAACTTTGAACCCCATACTAGTCCTGCAGCTATAGCGACTATTCCTGCAGCGATCCATACATAAATCCAAATATGACGTAAAGGTATGCCAACAGATAGTGCGGCTTGATGATCATCAGCCACCGCACGTAAAGCACGTCCTATAGTAGTATATTGAAATACAAATGCTAAGATAGAAACTAATACTGCTGCTACTACAGCTGCCAATAAATCAAATCTACTAATTAACATTGGGCCAATCTCAATTGGAATATCATCGACCCCAAGATCCAAAGCATGAACATCTGACCCCCAGACTCCCTGTGCCATTCCTTCTATAAAATAGTTCAATCCGATAGTGGCCATAAAAAGAATTATTAAGTCTTGATTTACTAATGGACGTAATACAAATCTTTCTACAGCTATAGCAAGCACTATCATTGCCATCAAAGTTAAAGCGCCTGATATTAATGTAGGTAAACCCATTTCCAATAAGCTAACAAATGTCAATGCTGCAAATAAAACCATGGCACCCTGAGCAAAATTAAAAACCCCTGATGCCTTAAAAATAAGAACAAAACCTAAGGCTACTAGAGAATATAGCATTCCTGACAGTAAGCCTCCCAATGCTACCTCTATAAAAAACCAAAGCTCCATCGACATCATTTTCTCCTTAATTGGCGCCTAAATAAGCATCTATAACTTTTTGGTTTTTTCTAACCGATTCTGGCGGTCCATCAGCTATTTTTCTTCCATAATCTAGTACAGCAACTCGATCAGATATATCCATTACTACTCCCATATCATGTTCTATCAAAACTATCGTTATTCCCAACTGCTGGTTGGCATCTAAAACAAATCTACACATATCTTCTTTTTCCTCTAAATTCATACCAGCCATAGGCTCATCCAAAAGAAGAATCTTGGGTTCGGCAGCCAGCGCTCGTCCCAATTCTACCCTTTTTTGCAAACCATAAGGCAGGCGTGAAACTGGAACCTTTCTAATAGACTCTATTTCCAAAAACTCTATTATTTCTTCAGCTTTGTCTCTGTGATACATTTCTTGTTTTTTAGCCCACCCTGAATAAAAAGCTTCAAGAAATAAGCTTCTTTTCATTAAAGAATTTCTACCCGTAAGTATGTTATCAAGAGCATTCATTCCTCTAAATAAAGCTATATTTTGGAATGTTCTTGCAATACCAAATCTTGCAATATCATGTGGCTTGATCGTAGGCCTTAAATTTCTATCCCAATAAACATCTCCTTCTTGTGGATGGTATATGCCTGAAATTACATTTAGCATTGAGGATTTTCCAGCTCCATTTGGTCCTATAATTGCCAACACCTCTTGTGTAAAAATTTTAAGATTTACACTTTGCAGTGCCTTTAAGCCTCCAAAAGACAAAGAGATATTTTTAAGCTCCATCAATGTAGAACCTTCTTTAATAGAATTATTCATATTTTATAATATCCTACTATTTGTTGGAGACAATTTTTGCATATCGTATATTGAGACATCTGCCTCAATGTTACCCTTCTTACCATCTTCAAAAGTTACCTCTGTATTTACATGAATAATTTTACTGCCATTATAGAGGGCATCTATTAATTCAGCATATCTCTCAGATACTGCATTACGTCTTACCTTCTGAGTACGAGTAAGTTCTCCATCATCTGCGTCAAGTTCTTTGTGCAAGATGAGAAATCTAGATATTTGAGAAGAAGTTAAGTTTGGATCTTTTGATAGATCTATATTTACAGCTTTAATTGCTTCTGCCACCAATTCGTAAACTTTGTCTTGTTTTGCAAGATCAGTATAGCCAGAATAGGCAAGATTATTACGTTCAGCCCAACTCCCCACTGCCTCTAGATCTATATTAATAAAACAACAACAGTCAGCCCTTCCGTCTCCAAAGGCAACGGCCTCTTTAACAAAAGGATGAAATTTAAGTTTATTTTCAATATATTTAGGTGCAAACATATCTCCATTAGAAAATTTTCCGACATCTTTCGCGCGGTCGATTATCTTAAGATTTCCTGTTTCATCTAAGTATCCTGCATCTCCTGTTTTAACAAACCCATCTTTTGTCTTCGTATTTCCTGTAGCTTTTTGATCCTTATAATACCCCTTAAAAACACCCTTACTTTTAAATTGTACTTCCCCGTCTACAACTCTAAGTTCCACTCCTGGAAAAGGTTTTCCAACACTATCAGGAAAAACCTCCCCGTTTCTTTGAAGGGACACGTAAACGGATGCTTCCGTTGAGCCATATAGTTGCTTTAAATTTACACCTATAGATCTAAAAAATTTAAAAATATCAGGGCTTATAGCTTCACCAGCTGTGTACCCTATTTTAACATTTGATAGTCCAAGCACATTTTTTAATGGACCATAAATTACAATTTCCCCAAAAAAATATTTTACTCTATTCAAAAAATGCACATTACTACCACTCAGAATCTGTTCTCCAAATTTATCTGCAACATTCAAAAAATAATTGAATATTTTTTGCTTTATAGGGTGAGCATCAGCCATTCTAATCCTGACAGTAGTGATCATATTTTCAAATATTCTAGGAGGTCCAAAATAGTATGTAGGACCAATCTCCCTCAAATCTATTGGAACAGTATTCGAACTTTCAGGACAATTTACGCAAAAACCAGCAATATAGCTTTGTGCGTATGAAAAAATATTATCCCCAATCCATGCCATGGGAAGATAAGCCAAAATACCATCTTTTGTTGATAAACCCTCAAGTTCTACTGCTTTCGTTGCACTAGTTATTAGATTTTCATAAGTTAAAAGAACTCCTTTAGGGCGCCCTGTAGTTCCCGAAGTATAAAGCATAACTGCTATATCACTAGGAACACCTAGATCTATAGAAGATTCTATAAACGAAATATTAACATCTTTTTTATTGTATAAAATATCATTCATATCTATTAGAAATTTTTGCTCGTAATTCTCAAGTCCGCTTGGATCATCATAAATAATATACTCGAGTTTGGATAAATCTTTAAAAACTTCGAGAATTTTATCAACTTGTTCTTGGTTTTCCACTATTGCTATTCTTGCCTCTGCATGCTCAATTATATAGGACATTTCTTCAGCCACAGAATCCTGATAACAAGGAACAGGTATGGCTCCTAAACTTTGAGTTGCAGCCATAGATTGATATAGATGAGGTCTATTATCCCCTATAATTGCTATCTTATCCAATTTTTTTATTCCTAAATCTGCAAGAGTGTTTGCTATTAAGATTGCGTTCTTATATTGTTGCTCCCACGTCACCGTTTTCCATATCCCTAGATTTTTTTCTCTCATTGCAGGAAGGTTTTTTATACGACGAGCATTGTAGCGAAGTAGCTTTGGAAAAGTATCAAACGCTTCTAGACTATTCATCTACTCATGCTCCTAATAATTTCCAATTGAAATACAATTAAAAAACAAAGAAATAAATACTATATAAAAAATATTAAATTGCGAATCCTAATTCAATAATGATAATTTATTATTTAGGTAGACTGCAATTTAATATACAATGTGTCTACTGTTATTTTAAAATTTTAGCTTTATAGTTTAGACATAATTTACACCTTATATAAATGTATAAAATGTTAATTATATCTATTTAGAGGAAAGAGAAAGAAAATCACAAAACATTCATACCTAAGGCCTCGTAAAACTAATTTTGCCCCCTTAACACCTATATCGTTTTTAATTAGAACAGTTGAAATTTATCCAGAGCGTACTGCTTGGATCTATAAAAATAGATCAGCAAACTATCAGGAATTCTATTTTCGTTCTTTAGCCTTAGCAAATTTACTTTCCAATTTAGGAATAGATAGAGACGATACTATTGCAGTAATGCTGCCCAACATACCTGCTATGCTAGAATCTCATTTTGGAATTCCTATGGCTGGTGCAGTAATAAATACTATCAATACCAGGCTAGATAAAAATAGCATAAAATACATCTTAGAACATGGAAATGCTAAAGTTTTTATAGTCGATTTTGAATATTTACAAATTATAAAAAAAATCATTAAAAAGCTTAAAAACCCTCCAGTACTTATAGTGGTAAATGAAGAAGAGAATAAGGTTAATATTAAAGATCTTAAAGTATTAGATTATGAGGTATGTATAAAAGAGTTATTAAATAAGGAATATAAATATAAAACACCAGTTAACGAATGGGATACTTTAAGCCTTAACTATACTTCTGGAACAACTGGCAAACCAAAAGGTGTAGTATATCATCATAGAGGAGCTTACTTACTATCAATTAATAATCAACTGGTTTGGAACATCGAAGGTCATCCTAATTATCTATGGACGCTACCCATGTTCCATTGTAATGGGTGGTGCTTCCCATGGACTATAACTGCTTTAGCGGGAACACATGTATGCATGAGAAACTTTGATGGGAAAAAAATTATTCAACATATAAATAAATATAAAATTACGCACCTTTCTGGTGCCCCCATAGTTTTAAATATGATCTTAGAAGCGTTAAAAAATGGAACAATGCGCAATCAAAAGAAAATAAATATTATGACTGCCGCTGCGCCTCCTCCTCCTTCAACTATTAAAAAAACTGAAGAAGCAGGATTTAAATTAACTCATGTTTATGGATTAACAGAATGTTATGGTCCTGCAGTTATTTGCGAATGGAAGGAAGAATGGAATACATTTGATTCAGATAAACAAGCAGAACTTAAGTCCCGACAAGGAGTAAAATACCCTTCATTAGAAAATTTAAATGTTATAAATCCCAAAACTAATAAAATAGTACCTAGAGATGGTAAAACTATTGGTGAAGTAGTTATGGCAGGGAATATAGTTATGAAAGGATACTGGAGAGATAGAGAAGAAACTGAGAAGGCATTTTGTAATGATTGGTTTCATACCGGAGATCTTGGAGTGATTCATCCGGATGGATATATACAATTAAAAGATAGGTCAAAGGACATTATTATATCTGGAGGTGAAAATATATCTTCAATAGAAGTTGAAAATATAATTCATCAACATCCTAGTGTTTCGGGATGCGCAGTTGTTGCTATTGAAGATAAAAAATGGGGTGAAACTCCCTGTGCCTTTATAGAGCTAATAACTTCAGAAGAATTAATAGTTAGCGAAGAAGAAATAATAAATTTTTGCAGAGAGAAGATGGCACATTTTAAAGTTCCTAAAAAGATAGTCTTTCAAAATCTACCCAAAACTTCCACTGGAAAAATACAAAAATTCCAACTCAGAAAGTTAGCAAAAACATTGTAAAAATGTATAGATACAAAATTATTATAGAATATAACGGAAAAAAATTTCACGGCTGGCAAAAACAGCGAGGAATAACAACAATACAAGGTATTATTGAAGAAGCGTGTAAAAAACTTAATGGATCCAAGGTAGTAGTATATGGTGCAGGTAGAACAGATTCAGGAGTACATGCACTAGGCCAAGTGGCACACTTCGATTTGAAGAATCAGTTTGAACCTAATCAGCTTCTTATGGCTCTTAATTATCATGTTAGAAGGTGTAAACAAGGACAAATGATTTCAATTATAGATGCTGAAAGAGTAAGCCCTGCATTTCATGCTAGATATAGCGCAATATCTAAGATTTATTGTTATAGAATTTTAAATTATCAAACACCTCTGGCGCTAGAAAAAGGTAGGGCCTGGTGGGTGCCTCAACATCTTAATGTTAACTCTATGAAAGTAGCTGCAAAACTTCTAGAAGGTAAGCATGATTTTTCTGCATTTAGATCGTCAAGCTGTCAAGCAACAAGTGCTATAAAAACACTAGATTATATAAATATACTTAATAAAGGAAAAGAAATAAAAATTTATTTTAGCGCCCGTTCTTTTTTACATAATCAAGTAAGAATAAT
>CAYMQD010000056.1:0-11702 GCA_964392475.1 uncultured Alphaproteobacteria bacterium | reverse complement strand
TGTTTGGTATATATTTTCTATTTTATGTATCCCAGAAAAAACACCCGACCCAGTCATAGCTGGTGCAAACCTGCAACCTTCTTCATTGGTCCACACAACAATCTCTAAAGGGGCATCAGTTACATAGTTAGCATCATTTAAGCTTCTAATTACTTCTAATCCTGATAATACACCAAGTGGGCCATCAAATTTTCCCCCCGTAGGTTGAGAGTCTAGATGGCTTCCTGTCATTATTGGAGGAAGGTCGTTGTTTTTCCCATCTCTTCTAGCAAATATATTGCCCATATTATCTACTGTGATTTGAAGATTAGCCTCAGTTGCCCATTTTTCAAAAAGTTTGCGGGCTTCTCCATCTAAATCTGTTAACGCTTGTCGATTTACTCCACCTAATTCTGTTTTTCCTATTTCTGCCATTTGCATTAGTGAGTCCCAAAGCCTTTTCTCATTAACACAAATATTACCAGGCAAGTTTATTGTTTTATTTTGCATGTATTGTTAAATCTTCCTATTTTTTGAACAATTGAATTTTAAATGTATATTAAAAAAAAATATAGTTTTAAATGTAAAAGATGAAATATGGTTACCTTATAGGAGAATTCTTCATGAAAGAGGAAGTGATATTTCCATTTTTGGATCCTATCTTATGTCCAGTTAGAGACAATAAATATATACCTGTTAGGAGAATATTTTGTGTTGGAGCAAACTATGAAGCACATGCTAAAGAAATGGGTCGAGATCCGAAGAAGGAAAAACCATTTTTCTTTTCCAAACCAAATGATGCATTGGTTGATGTGTCTGTAGAAAAAAACACAGAAATACTTTTTCCTATTAACACTTCAGAGTTGCATCACGAAATAGAACTAGTAGTAGCAATAGGTAAAGAATGTCAAAGTGTATCAAAAGATGAAGCTATATCAGCAATTTATGCATATGGAGTAGGTGTAGATCTTACTAGAAGAGATATACAAATGGAAGCACGTAAAAAAGGAAGACCCTGGGATATGGCAAAAGGGTTTGATAATTCTGCTTTAGTAGGAACTTTTTCTTTAGCTAAAGATTTCAAAAATATAGAAAATAGTAAGATTTGGTTAAGAGTTAACGGAGAATTAAAACAAAATTCAGAAATAGATAAAATGATATGGTCAGCTCCAGATATTATATCGTTTCTGTCTGAATTTATTTTTTTAAAGCCAGGGGATTTAATATTTACTGGAACCCCTGAGGGTGTAGCTTCTTTACAAAAAGGAGACTTGATAGAAGGGGGTATTAGTGGATTAAGTGAGATAAAATTTTTACTAAAATAGTGAGTTAAAAACGATAAAAAATATATTTTTATTTAGTAAAATCACTTGGTAAATTACATTTATGTTTATACCATGAAGAACTTTCTATGTGTTGCACTCCGTATGGACATTTGGTTCCAATCAATTTTAAGTACTTTCCAGTTCCTCCCAGATAGGTTGCCATACCACCACCACCACCTTTTGTAGATTGACGTTTTCTAACAGTAGTAAATCTTTCACCATTTTGGTTTATGTTCTCGCAGTAAATCTCTACGTCTACGTTTTGATTAATATTTTTAATGTGGCCATAGCAAAATTCATCCCCATAATCTCCTAAATTATCCGTCCATTGGCTTTCAGCAACAAAAATAGAGTATGATAATTTTTCATTTATATTAATAGTGTTTCTTTCATTTTTTCCTGAAACCTCAAGAATATATTCTTGAGCCAATAAGTTGCTAGAAAAAAGTATTAAAAAAAGTATTATTGCGTATATCATTCAATATTGATTCTAAGAATTAGAAAAATTAAACTTAATATGAAAATAACATAAAATTTTTATATTAGTTTATAATAAAAGTATATTTTTTCATCATAAAATTTTTTAAAAATTAAGATGATTGTAGTAATGATTGTTTTTAAACTAAAATAGTTAGTATTTGCTTATAGCCACTTTAGCTCAGTTGGTAGAGCACATCATTCGTAATGATGGGGTCGCGTGTTCGAATCACGCAAGTGGCACCAAACTCTAACAGAAATGGCAGAAAGTATAGGTTTAGATTCTGCTTTTTATTTTCACTTTTTAAGATAATTTTTAACAAAATTTATAGTTAAATGCTAAAAATATTAGTATATATTTAAGCTATTAAATACATCCTTAAATAGATTTTCAGAAAATAATAAAGCAAAATAAACAAGACCAATTACTAGTGTGAAACATGTTCCCATTCCTAGTCCTAAGTAGAAAGCATACAACTTAGTCATCCTATCACTTTCATTATATATTGGTTTTCCTTCTCTATTCCAATAAATAGGATTTTTTCGATCATCTAATATTTTATTAATTCTGTTTCTTTTACTATATGAGCTAATCCAACCAATGATACAAAAAAGAATGAATATAATTATGGAGGCCATTCATTTACTTTCTCTTGATAAGTATATTTGTATATAATTTTCTTATCCTGGTCCTTATGGAGAAGATTCTGTATCTTTAACTATTCTACAAGAATATAGGGAATTATAATCACTGCTAGTGTCGCCACTCTCTTCATAAAAATAAATATCCTTTAAAAGTAAATCAATAACATATATCCATCCATCTTCAGAGAATCCAGATAAATTTTGTTGTGAAGGTTGATAATGTAGTTTTATATTTTTGTAAATTTCAGGGTGCCATTTACCTTTTTTGCGTTTCCAAATGTGAGGGCTTTCATACGTATCTATTTTGTAATATCCAAGAAATCTATCTGTATCAGAAGTATAACATTTCCATATTTCTACTTTGGCCAGTGCATTAAAGGATATAAAAGAGAGAATGGTAATACCTATTAGGGGCTTCATATTTAAACTGTATCATAACCGTTATATATATTTAAAGATTCATCTTCTACTTTTAGTATAAAAATATTTTACTAACTATTATTATAATGCATAAGGTTTATTTTGTTCAGAATAATAAATTCAACGAAGATAATAGGAGTATACAATAATGTTTGTAGTAATAGTGAGTTTTAAAATAGCAGAAAATGAGGATATAAGAAATAAGTTTAAAGAAACAGCGCCAATGTATCAAAAAGCTAAAG
Organism: uncultured Alphaproteobacteria bacterium; assembly: GCA_964392475.1. Taxonomy (GTDB): domain Bacteria; phylum Pseudomonadota; class Alphaproteobacteria; order TMED109; family TMED109; genus CAYMQD01. The sequence continues at coordinate 8,614 of CAYMQD010000056.1, read as the reverse complement.
GTCTTATTAGAAAAAATTATTTAGTAAATGAAGAAGAAAATTTGGCTGGAGGTGTATATATTTTTGATAACAAAAAAAATGCACATGAGTGGTTTGATTCAAGAAGAATAGCATATTTAACGGAACGATATTCAGAGCCCATAATAAAATATTTTGAGTCACCTGTGGAGGTTAATAATGATAATAATAAGATAATTGTTAATTAGCACTTAATATAAAATATTATAAACAAATTTGATTTAATGATTTTGGTATGTTTTTTGCTGTTATTACCATAAAACGAGATTTAGTATGGTAGAAGCAAAAAAAATTGTAAAGATATTCAAAGAATCAGTATTTTTATTAATTTATAGCATTAATTTTCCTAGGTTTTGCTTTCTAGTTTATTGGATATTTATTTAATAGCTATTTAATATATATTTATATAAGGTAAATGATTAATAATGTTAGAAAAAAAATATTTGTTTTGCTTGAAAAATTTGGACAGTATGAGTGGCAACTTTAGTATAGATAGAATTATAACTTTTATTTATTGAAAGTTACAAATAATATTTTTAATGATAACATAATTAAGAGAGAATCATGGCTGAAGAACAGTTAGCACAGCAACCAGATGCGGAAGAAGCATATGCATCTCTTACAGGAACTCAAAAGTGTGCTATTTTGATGTTGTTGTTGGGTGAGGAAGAAGCAGCAAATATATTAAGAAATTTGGATCCTAAAGAGGTTAAGCATTTAGGTGCTGCAATGTACTCTGTTCAAGGATTAAATCAAGATACAGTAAACAAGGTGCTAGATGAATTTCTAGCAATAATTAAGGCGAATACTGCTCTCGGATTTGGAGCCACAGACTACATTAAAAATGTTATGGATATGGCATTGGGAACGGATAAAGCTCAGTCAGTGCTTACTAAAATTACACCTACTAGTGCTAATAAACCAATAGATATTTTAGAGTGGATGGATGCTCGCTCTATTGCTGAACTAATTTCTGACGAACATCCTCAAATTATTGCCGTAGTGATTTCATATTTAGAACCTGCTATAGGTTCTGACGTGCTTACTCAGTTGCCTGAAAATATACATGCAGATGTTATTTATAGACTATCTACACTAGAAACCATACAACCTGAAGCATTAAGAGAGCTAGAGGTAGTAATGGATAAGAAATTCAGCTCTAACGCGACTTTAAGAGCATCTCAAGCTGGTGGCATCAAATCTGCTGCAAATATAATGAATTTTGCAAAGTCTGATGCAGAGGCGCGCATAATGAAATCATTGATGAAAAAAGATAAAGATATAGCAAAAAACATTCAAGAAAACATGTTTGATTTTGAAAACTTGATGATGGTAGATGATAAAAGTTTACAATACCTTTTACGCTCATGTGATAGTGAATTACTTGTCATGTCTTTAAAAGGTGCTGATGAACCACTAAGAGATAAATTCTTTTCCTGTATGTCACAACGCGCTGCAGCTAACATACAAGATGAAATGGATGCTCTAGGACCTGTTAGACTTACAGATGTTCAAGAAGCACAAAAAGCTATAATAGCTGTTGCAAGGCAACTTTCAGATGAAGGAGCTATAGTATTAGCAGGTAGAGGTGGTGATGACTATGTTTAGTTATCTTAGGACGCACTTTTAAATATGATTAAATTTTTTTTAAATAAAATATTTTCAATATTTTTTATACTTTGTTTCTTTGGGCTGATTATTTTTTTATATTCGAAGCCTGCTTTTTCAGCAGGAAAAATGTATCAACCTAGAAAAGAATGGCCTACAGGAAGTAGATGGGAACCAAAGCCAAAGTTTGAGGTATGTAGATTATTGAAAGAAATAAGAAGAAGAGATGAGGTGAAGTGCATATATAAAAGACAGTCAAGAGGACAAAATGTAGAAATTACTAATGAAGACATTTCATTTAACTGCATGGCTGAAATTTCTTGTAAAATGGAATAATGTTCAAAAATTATGCAATGTTTAACTTTTTTTACATTCTTACATAATGTATAATAGAGTCAGGGCTAAGTTGCTTCTTACGGAGGAGGGAGTTTGATAGATAAGCCAGAAGAGAGTTATTCTGTTGAGGCAGAAGCTAAAATGCAGCTGACGGTGGAAAACTATGGAGAATCCTTAAAGCCTATTGGATCTGAAGATGCGAATAAGAATGTTTTTTATGGAATTAGGATTTCTGTAGGTGGAGTGCGAAGAAGGCTTGTAGATCTAGGACAAATAGATGCTCCAAAAGGGCCACATGAAATTCAAATTATGGTTTTTAACAAGGAACATATTCCCATAATAACAGACCAACTTAAGGAAGAAGGACATAAAAGTAGCGCTGAAGGGCAATACATATACATTCCAGTTCCAGCGCCAAGTAGAATACAATTGGAAGATATAGCAGATGATGTTGCTAGGAGATATAAATCTGCACTTAATCAGCTAACAAAAGTTAAAAATGACTCTCTTCAAAGAGCCAAAAACGGTTTAGAAAATGAATATATAGATCAAAGAGTTTTTGGGTTTGCTAGTAAAAATATTGATAGACACTATGGTGTATATGCTGGAGAATTAAGAATAAAAGAGATTAAGAATAGATTAGATATTTTAGGAAAATACTTTCGTGCTGAAGACGATGAGGAAAAGAATTTATTAAAAAAATCAAAAATTGAAGGTGTTCCCGAAGAGTAAATTAAAGAATTTTTTTATCTTTTTCTTCATTTTCCTGCAGCGAACATAGAAAGTGTAGATCTTCCCATAATTTTTCACTTGTTTTATTGCTATCAGATAATCTTCCTGACAGTGTCCTAAGTATTGCTTTTACTACAGGGTCAGCAGATTTAACTTTCTCATTGAAAGCATCTTTTTCTATGACAAGCAGCCTACATTCAGTAGCTGCCTCTGCAGAAACCGAATGAAAATGGTTAAACATTGCGCTGATCTCTCCAAAAAGCTCTCCTTCTTCCACGGTACCGAGAACATAACCTTTTTCGCTTAGGATTTTTATACTTCCCGTATACACATAATAAGCAAATCTAGGTTTTTCATTTATTTTATAAATATAGTCACCTTTTTTAAATTGAAGTTGTTCTAAGCCAAGGTTTGATAAAGGCATAATTATCCTCAAGGTTAAATATTATATTAGCTTCATTCTACTATTAGTGTATCTTCAGGTCTAGAGTAAGGTAAACATATCTGTAATAATTTTTATTATTTTATAATTTATTGTAAATAAATTTTTTTATAATGATTTCTATTATGTTATTAGTAGTTTTATATAAATATTTATAAGAATGTAATTGTTAGGTTTTATTTAAATGTTACCCTTGCGAGATGAGAATCCAACTGAGATAACTCCGTATATAACTTTTTTATTTATTGGAATCTGTACTTGTGTGTTTCTCTGGCAATTTGGACTTAATCATACTGATGCGGAAATAGCTGTTAAATCATGGGGAATGACGCCGAGTAAATTATTTAATGGAACACCTGCTTTAGCTGAAGGTCCCCCAGCAGTTTTTACATTAGTTTCTTCAATGTTTCTTCACGGAGGAATATTACATTTTTTGGGAAACATGCTATTTCTATGGATTTATGGAAATAATATAGAAGATGCCATGGGTCACTTTAAATTCTTTTTATTTTATCTACTATGTGGTACAGTTGCAGGATTTCTGCAAGCCTTAGTTCAACCAAATTCTACAATTCCAATGATAGGCGCATCAGGTGCTGTTTCAGGAATTCTTGGTGCTTATTTTTTGCTGTATCCCCGAGCACGAGTTTCCACTCTAGTTTTTTTAGGTTTTTTTATTACTATATTTCGTATTCCAGCTGGACTTTTGATAGGAGGTTGGTTTTGTATGCAAGTATTTAGCGCTTATTATTCAGATCCAAATTTACCTGGGGTTGCCTGGTACGCACATATAGGAGGTTTTATAGCTGGCATTTTTTTATTACCTTTCTTAAAAAATAAAAATGTTCCCTATTTTAATACTTCTAATATGTATGTACCTGAGCATAAAACAAAAACTGACTCTAAACGGAATTCTTTAAGTATTAGATTTCGTAAACGTAACTAACTTTTTTTATTCTTGAAATTCTTCCTTTTCTGGAATTCGAGTAAAGGCTACTTTAGTATTAGCAACTTTATTTGTTGTATTTCCTATTGTTATACTGTTTTTTCCAAAACGGAAATTTATTTTATCCATTGCTTTTGAGAGGGACTGGTATCGTGAATTACTACATCCATTTTCTTTTTTAAAGTTTTCAAATAGATCAGGGTGTATATCAGAAAATTTCTTCAGGTTATATAAAGTTATACTAATTTTTTTTACGCGAGCAGGATTATGATTTTCAATAATATTTTTCCATAGATTCATGGCATGTTTCATCATTGTAAAATTATCATAGGTATGAAGAAACTTGCATTTTCTTGTTATTTTTTCTCCTTTTTCTATAGATAAACTAAGTTGTAATGATGAACTATAATATTCTAAACGTCTTAATCTATTTGTAGCTTTGAGCAATAAACGGCGAAGTACTTTGCGTGCTTGGGATTTAGGCCTCCAGTCAGGTGCTAATACATGGCTATGTCCTATCGTTTTACGCTCTATTTTATTATCTTCTATTTCAATACCTCTAAGCATATGCCAGAATCGCTCTCCATTTACATTTCCCCAAATTTTTCTCATATGCTTTGGAGAAATACTATATAGATTGTCTATAGATGATATGTTTGCTTTTATAAGACGTTTTTCTATCCCTTTTCCTATACCTGTTAAATCAGATAGTTTTAAGTGAGAAATATTTAGCGGAATATCTTCTGCAAATAAAATTTGTAATCCATCAGGTTTCTCTAGATTACTAGCAGTCTTGGCCAAAAAACGATTTGGGGCTATCCCTATTGAGCAGCGTATATAATTTCCCACGTTTTCTTTAATGCTATCTTTTATATTTTGTGCCAATACGATGGCTGCCTTTTTATTTTTTTGTGTTTTTGATAATTTGCATGCTACTTCATCAATAGAAGCAATAACTGAAACATGTATATATTTATCTATCTCTTTAAGGACTTTATGGTGATAATCAACATAATTTTCATGATTTGCTTCTACACATACTAGTTGTGGACATAGTTTTTTGGCTTCATAAATCATTGTTCCCGTTTTAATGCCATATGCTTTTGCCTCGTAGCTTGCTGCTATTGCACAAGTAGCATCTGTCATAGTAGGAACAATTGCAACTGGACGATTACGCAGTTTAGGGTGTAGTTGCTGTTCCACACTAGCAAAATAGCTATTGAGATCAAGATACAGCCAGTTCAATGATGACATTTGTGACATTCTTTACACCGTAAAAATTATTTAAGGGTAAGCGCTTAATATAAAAAATTGTTCCCTTTATGTTCTATACAAAGCTATAATCACCGTCAATATGTTTAGTGTACTGCTATATCCAACAAAAATCAGTAACAATCGCGTCGGGTACAATATTATATGATTTAAAAAGTTTCTGAAGTAAATGATTATCTGGAGTGGTTTCTGTATCAGTAACTCCAATATCAAGAGCGTGAATTCCAAAAGCAGTTAAAAGTGTATTCATACCAGCATGTTTGGCACCTGCTATATCAGTATGAAGAGAATCACCAATTGCAAGTATTTTACTTCTGTGGAGGTATGGTGATATTTTAAGTAATTTATTGTAACAAAGATCATAAATAGTTTGGAATGGTTTACCAAAATAGATAACTTCTCCACCTATTTTTTCATAATATGACGCTAAAATTCCCGCACACATTATTTTTGATCCGTCGAGCCGAACTATTACCTTATCTGGATTAACACAAACTAGTGGAAGTTTTTTTGAAGCCAGCATTTCTAGTTCACTCTTATACAGATCTGGGTGGTCTTCTAGATTTCTTAATCCACACATTAGTATAAATTCAGCAGCAGAAACTGGAGTATTTACTAAGCCTGAATTTTGAAGTAGTAGCTTATCAGTTTTAAGTCCAATAAAATAATATTTACTGAATTTAGATAGCTTATAATGTTTTCTTTCTATAAGTGTATCTCTACAGACCTCGCCAGATGATAATACAAAATCATATAATTCAGAAGAAATACCAATTTTGTTAAGATTTTCTGATACCATCTCAGACCGCCTAGGAGCGTTTGATAAAAGAGCTATTGGCTTTCCTAAAGAACGAATTTTTTCAAGGCATTTAATAGAATTTTTATAAGGTTTTAAACCATCCCAAAGTACCCCCCAAATATCTAAAATAAATGCATCAGCTTTGTAAGCTAGTTCATTCACACTATTATAAACTTTAATTTTATCTACTTTTTTCATAATGAGTCTTTGCAATGTCTTTTGCTTCAATACCAATAATTTCTGAAATATTTTTATAATTATTTTTCTCTAGTCTTTCTTCCAAACCTTTAAGAATTTCCTGAACTAAGTCTGGTCCATTATATATTAAGCCCGTATATATTTGAATAATATTAGCTCCTGCTTTAATTTTTTTCCATGCAGTTTCCGCAGAATCAATACCTCCAATTCCTATTAGACTTGGATTTCCTTGGGTAATTAAGTAAAATTTAGCAAGCTGGATTGTTGAAAGTGAGAATAATGGTGGTCCAGATAATCCACCAGATTCTTTTAGGTAAGGATTGTTTATCCCTGGGGGCCTAGAAATAGTCGTGTTAGAAGATGCAATAGCATCTATATTATGGGAACGACAAATTTCTACAATGTTTGGAATTTTACTAGTTTCTAAATCAGGTGAGACTTTTAGTATTATAGGTAAATATCTAGATTTCTGGTCTTCAATATTTTTTCTGGCATAATTTATTTTTTTTAAAAGAGGATCTAATTTTTCAGAATCCTGTAGTTCTCTTAAATTAACAGTATTAGGCGAAGATACGTTGATCGTAAAATAATCAGCGTGATTTCCAAGATATGAAATACATTTTTCATAGGCTTTTATTGGATCAGCTTCTACTTTATTACATGATATGTTTATGCCAATTAAGGTGTCATTGTAATAGCTAGATTCACGATAACTGTTAATTCTTTCGGCTACTTTTTTCATACCTTCATTTGGAAAGCCTAGTCTATTTATGATAGATTTGTCACTTTGAAGGCGGAAGACTCTAGGTTTAGTATTTCCCTTTTGCTTGTTTGGAGTTACTGTGCCTACCTCAACGTGGCTAAACCCTAGTTGTGATAGACCTTTTAAAGACTCTCCATTTTTATCAAAACCTGCAGATAAACCCAGCGGGTTAGAGAATTTTAAATTTGCAAGTTCTGATTTTAGTTTAGTATAATTTAATAAATGCCCTTTGGGTCTAATACCAAATTTTAAAGCCGATAGTACTACGCGGTGAGCTAATTCGGGTGGAAGCAAGCTAAGTATTTTATAATATTGATATGACATTTATTTTTAAATTATTCAAATATACTATTTATTTCTGGTACAGTTGCTCACATTAAAAGATACAAGTATAATTGTGAGCAACAACGGAATTAGTATACTAGAAAAAAAGAGTAATATACATATGATTAAAACAGATTCTCCTTTAATAAGCATAGTGATGGGTAGTCGCTCTGACTGGGAAACTATGCAGTATGTAAAAAAGATATTTGTTGAACTTAATATCACTTATGAGTCAAGAGTTATATCTGCTCACCGAACACCAGAAAGATTATATGAATACGCAAGCAAAGCGCGAAATAGAGGTATAAAAGTAATAATTGCAGGTGCGGGAGGAGCCGCTCATCTTCCTGGAATGTGCGCTTCTATGACTACACTGCCGGTTTTAGGTGTTCCAGTTCAATCAAAAGCTCTAGGGGGAGTAGATAGTCTATTATCTATCGTACAAATGCCAAAAGGGGTGCCAGTAGGAACAATGGCAATTGGAGAATCCGGGGCATTTAATGCAGGATTAATGGCTGCTTCTATAATTGCACTAAATGATGAAAGTGTTTTTGAAAGGCTTTCTTTGTGGCGTAAAGAGCAAACAGAATTAGTTCCAGAAAAACCAGAGGATAATTAGATTTGATAGAGTATAAACCTAAGCCAATTGGCTCAAAGCTGGGTATATTGGGAGGGGGGCAGCTAGGTCGTATGCTTTCACTAGCAGCTGCAAATCTGGGTTATAAAACTCATGTTTTTGATACCTTAACAGATTGTCCAGGCATGCAAGTCTCAGATGAATCTACTGTGGCTGATTTTTCCAACATAGAGGCGTTAGAAAAATTTGCCTTATCTTGCGATGTTGTTACCTATGAGTTTGAAAATATACCTTTGTTAGTAGCTGAGAAAATTGCGTTAAAAGTTCCATTGGTGCCAGGCGTAATGCCTTTGGCTATATCTCAGGATCGCTTGAATGAAAAGGAATTTTTATTTAAAAATAGTATTTCTGTTGCACCATTTTTTTAGTAAGGAATATTATTGACCTTCAAGAAGGGTTTAATAAAATAGGCTTTCCGTGTGTATTAAAATCCAGAAGGATGGGTTACGATGGAAAAGGACAGACTACATTTACCTCTATAAAAGAGATAAAATTGTCTGATTTAGAAAAAACACTTCAAGAATCCGTGCTTGAATCTT
>CAYMQD010000055.1:0-3723 GCA_964392475.1 uncultured Alphaproteobacteria bacterium | reverse complement strand
TTTTTAAGGATTTAATATATTGAAAAAATTTAAAACTTTTTCATCCATGGCAGTAACTATTCCTAAAATAAATATAGATACTGACTCTTTAATACCTAAGCAGTTTTTAAAAACTATTCACAGGACAGGCTTAGGTAAATTTCTATTTTATGATTTACGTTATCTCAACTCTTTAAATGAAAAAACAAATTTTGTTTTAAATGATATATCGTGGAGCAAAGCAAAAATATTAATAGCAGGGAGAAATTTTGGCTGTGGTTCTTCTAGAGAACATGCAGTATGGGCACTGTTAGACTTTGGTATAGATGTAGTTATAGCCCCCTCTTTTGGAGACATATTTTATAACAATTGTTTTAAAAATGGTTTGCTACCTATTATGCTGTCAGATGAAGAATTAAATCCCCTGATAAAGCTAGCCAATACTAAAAAAAATATTACAATAGACTTGGTTTCTCAAAAAATTAATAGCTCATATATCTCATATTCTTTTGAGATTGATGCCTTTCGTAAAGAATGTTTGCTCAAGGGGTTTGACGATATAGACCTTACTTTAAGGAAGGAATCTAGCATTCAACATTTTGAAAAAAGTAATGCTATATCTAAACCTTGGATTTATAAAATCAATCACTACTAAATTATTTAAGAGGATAATGTGGCAAATTCAAATAAACGTATACTTATGTTACCTGGCGATGGAATAGGTCCAGAAGTATTTAAAGAAGTTTATCGAGTTATTGAATTTTTTGATAAATATAAAAATGTGGGTTTTTCTCTTGATGAAGAACTAGTAGGAGGTGCTTCATACGATGTGCATGGAGTGCCAATAACTGACGATGTAATGGAAAAAGCTGTAAATTCAGATGCGGTTCTATTAGGTGCGGTTGGAGGTCCATTATATGATAATTTAGAATTTTCTATAAAACCAGAGAGGGCATTACTTAGATTAAGAAAAGAGATGGATCTCTTTGCAAATTTAAGACCAGCCGTAGTTTTTGATGCATTAGTGGAGTCCTCTACTTTAAAGAAAGAAATTATTTCAGACTTAGATTTGCTGATAGTACGAGAACTTACAGGTGGTATTTATTTTGGAGAGCCTAGAGGTATAGATATTTTACCTAGCGGAGAAAAACGTGGTATTAATACTGAAGTTTATACAAGTTCAGAAATTACTAGAGTTTCTGAAGTTGCTTTTGAACTAGCTTTAAAGAGAAATAAATGTCTGCACTCGGTAGAAAAAGCAAATGTAATGGAAAGCGGTATTTTATGGCGTGAAACGGTTACAGAATTATATGAATCAAAATATAAAAATTGTCAGCTTAATCACATGTATGCTGATAATTGCGCTATGCAATTGGTTAGGGATCCAAAACAATTTGATGTAATTGTTACTGGCAATTTATTTGGTGATATATTGTCTGATATTGCTGCACAATTGACTGGTTCTCTTGGTATGTTGCCATCTGCAAGTTTAGGAAAAAAAAATAAAGAAGGTACCCAAAGGTCTCTTTATGAGCCTGTTCATGGTAGCGCTCCAGACATTGCTGGATCTGGAAAAGCAAACCCAATAGCAATGATACTCTCTTACTCTATGATGCTTAAATACTCACTAGACCTTCCTGAACATGCGCAAATAATTGAGGATTCTATAGAGGATGTGTTGAACGCAGGATATAGGACTGTAGATATTGCTCAACCAGGCTCAACTATAGTATCTACAGAGGAAATGGGGAAACTGATTTGTAATAAGCTAAAGATAAGATAAATTTTTAGTTTCTATCATAAAGGATTTTAGTATGGGTTATAGAGTTGCGGTAGTAGGAGCTACAGGAGCGGTAGGGAGAGAGCTATTAAATGTTTTATATGAAAGAAACTTTCCTATAGATAAGTTATATGCAATAGCTTCAAGCAATTCTGAAGGAAAGGAAACTTCGTTTGGTGAAGAAAAAACTCTAAAAGTTCAGTCTATAGAAAAAACAGACTTTTCAGAAATAGATATAAGTTTTTTTTCAGCAGGAGGTAACGTTTCGCAGGAATATGCTATTAAAGCAGGAAAAGAGGGAAGTTTAGTTATTGATAATACTTCAAGTTTTAGGATGAATCCAGAAGTTCCGTTAGTGGTTCCTGAGGTCAATAGAGAGGCACTTGCAGACTTTAGAAACTATAATATTATTGCAAACCCTAACTGCTCTACTATACAAATGGTAGTGGCGCTAAAACCTTTACATGATCTAGCGATAATAAAAAGAGTTGTTGTTTCTACATATCAATCTGTTTCAGGTGCAGGAAGAAGTGCTATGGATGAACTGTTTCAGCAAACCAGAAAAATATTTTTTAATGAAGAGACGAAAAAAGACATATTTAACAAGCAAATTGCTTATAACGTTATTCCTCATATTGATATTTTTATGGATGATGGTTCTACTAAAGAAGAGACTAAAATGGTAAACGAAACTAAAAAGATACTTTCTGAATCTATTGAAGTGTCCGCTACCTGTGTTCGTGTGCCAACATTTATAGGGCATGCAGAGTCTATAAATATTGAATTTGTTAACCCAATATCACTAGAAGAAGCAATTAACGCTTTGCAAACATCTCAAGCACTTCAGATTACAGACTTAGAAGATAAAAATTTATTTATGACACCTCATGAATCAGTTGGGTCTTCAGAGGTTTTTATTTCGAGATTAAGGGAAGATAACTCAGTTTCTAATGGGCTAAACATGTGGATTGTAGCAGATAATCTAAGAAAGGGAGCGGCTTTAAACTCTATACAGATAGCGGAAACGATGATTGAAGATGGATATCTCTAACTCATTATAAAGGAGAAAATAATATTATGGATGTAACACAAAGACCTTTTCGCAGTGTTCTCTATATGCCTGGTTCAAACGCTAGGGCTTTAGAGAAAGCACAAAGCCTGCCAGCCGATTGCTTGATATTTGATCTAGAAGACGCTGTGTCTCCAGATTCTAAATCATTAGCTAGATCACAGGTAAAAGAAGCCATAAATTCTAGAGGATATGGAAACAGGTATATAATGGTAAGGATCAATGGATTAGATACTCCGTGGGGAATAGAAGATATCAATTTTTTGGCAAATGAAGGTGCTGATGCATTGGTTATACCTAAAGTAGAGGGTGTTAATATTATAAATGAAATAGACGGTATTCTTGAAAAAATTGGGACAATAAGTGATTTAGCTATATGGTGTATGATGGAAACCCCCAGAGGTATATTAGAGGTTTCAAATATAGCAGAAGCTGGAGGTCGTTTGGCAGGTTTAATTATGGGTACGTCTGATTTAAACAATGATTTACATTCAAAAGTAACAAAAAATAGAACAGCAATGATGACATCCTTGGGTCTTACTGTATTAGCGGCCAGAGCTAATAATCTAGTCGTTTTAGATGGTGTCCATCTTGATTTAAATGATCTAGATGCATTTCGTTTACAATGTGAACAAGGTGCTGATATGGGTTTTGATGGAAAAACTCTCATTCATCCAAAAACTTTGGAAATAGCAAATGAAGTCTTTGGTCTCTCCCAAGATGAAGTTATTTATGCGCGTAGAGTTATAGAGGCACATGCCGAAGCTGAAAAAGAAGGTAAGGGTATCGTTTTACTAGATAATAAGTTAATAGAAAACTTGCACGTAGAGAATGCAAAAAGAGTAGTTTTAAAGTCTGAGTCTATAGAAAAATTAAAAACCTGACATATATTACC